>QWQG01000099.1 GCA_003670925.1 Planctomycetota bacterium
ACAGCGCGTTTACGCTGCCACAAGGGCGAATCTATTTCGAATCGGCGACTTTCAGTTACCAGACGGGAAATGAGTACGGTCCGGCGATGTATACCTCCCCATTTTTGCTTCGCTATGGATTAACCGACGACGTAGAACTACGACTCATGGGAAACGGATTAACGTCTGTTAACGAGCCAGAGAATTCGATACTGGGATTTTCACCGTTGATTTTAGATACAAAAATTCATCTCTGGGATGAGCAGATGGACCGCATGATTCCAGCGGCCAGTTTGGAGGTTTACATCCAAACAAATCTAGGATCTAAGAGCTTACTGAGTGGGGTGCAACCCTCGCTGAATTTGAACCTTGATTTTCCGTTGACAGAAAAAACTAATGTTCAAATGACGTTTGGTTATACAGGGGTGCAGCAGGTGGAGACGGTGAACCAATTTTCCTACCAATGGGCGATGGGGTATCAGTTGACGAGTCTCTTGCAGGTGTTCATCCAAGGCTACTACTACGCACCAATTGGCTCGGAAGTCGGTGCCAGTAAAGCGATGGGTGGCGGGTATTTTTACCAGCTTTCAACACGCACAATGTTGTTTAACTCGTACAACGCGGCAATCGACGGAACCTCGGCCCCTTTCTCGACGCAATTGGGATTCGCATACGCTTTTTAACGGTTGCGATTCGGGTGATGCGTAGAAGTTGAGGACATCACGAGATTTGTAAGGATGCCCTGTCCCCTCCACATCACCTTGTCGACATGCACGATCAAGCGGAGGGAATTAGCTTCCGCCTCTGGCATGTCCGGAGCAAAGTGCAAAGCATCCTCTGGATCACCCGAGTTGCGTTCTCAGGCCAGAATTTCGTGTATCGGATCGCCACCTCGCGCGATCGCAAAAGGTCGCCCAAGTTTATCGCGTACGGTGAGATGTGGATCGATCCCAAGGAGATGGTAAATCGTGGCAACCAAGGCGGATGGATGAACCGGGTTACTGATCGGATATGCGGCCTGCACGTCCGTTTCCCCATACACGAATCCAGGTTTCACGCCACCTCCGGTTAACAGACTAAAACCGCATTGCGGCCAATGATCGCGACCAGCCTTGGCGTTCACACGGGGAGATCGGCCCATTTCTCCCATCACGATCACGAGGGTTGAATCCAGCAGGCCGCGATCTTCCAAATCCTGAATTAAGGCGGGATAGATCTGATCAAGCAGCGGGAGATTGTGATTCTTCAGCATGCTAAAGTTATTTTCATGCATGTCATAGGCGTGGCCGTAATGGCTAAAAATCTCCTGATGCACACTGATAAATGGAACACCCGCTTCAACCAAACGCCGCGCGACCAGCATGCTTGAACCATACAGGTTACGGCCGTATCGATCGCGTGTCTGAGCGGATTCCTGTGACAGGTCAAATGCGTCATGCGTCTTACTTGACGTCAGCAATTCGAAGGCCCGCTGCTGATATTTATTGAGGCGATCCTGCGTGGCCGACCGATTCGCTTGCGTGAAAGACGTGTCAATTTGTTGCAGCAGCGAACGCCTGCCGTCGAAACGCACGGGTGTCATCTCGGGCTGACTGTCCAACCCTGGCAGACGCGGTTCACCGATCGGCATAACGGGATCGTAATAGTTGGATTTTGGCTCGCGGCCAAATTTAGGATCACAATTGGCAAACAAGGGGTCGAACTGGCTTCCAAGGAATCCACCATACGGTCCACCACGGCGATACTTTTCACCCCAACCCGGATAACACGGCAGACAGACCGCACCGGGCACGTTCTGAGGCCCAAGACCCACATACTGACAAACGGCTCCGATGTCCGGCGGATCGCTGACTTGGGCCTGCAACTGAGCATTTCCCTCAGTGTACCCCGTCATGATTGCCATTGGATCATGCGAGTTATAAGTATGTGAGATCGTGCGAATTAAACAGGCCTTGTGCATCCATCGCGCCGTGTTGGGAAGGTGCTCACAGATTTGCAATTCCGGCAGTGATGTGGCGATCGGCTGGAACTCGCCACGGATCTCCACAGGCGCGTTGGGTTTCATGTCGAACATGTCCATATGCCCAGGACCGCCGAGCAAATTGAACAGGATCACTGACTTCGCGCGTGCGGCTCCCCCGGCGACGCGACTTTGTTCCATCGCCTCCAAGAGTCCGGGAGTCGTCAGTCCAAACAACGACAATCCACCCGCGCGCAGTACCTCACGACGATCCAACCCGTTACGTGATGACACACCTGAACCAAGAATCCGCAGCATGAGCGGGAACTCCTTTCACTGAATTCGTCTAGGAGTTTAGCCGGCGGTACTCCGCGTGGGTACGCTTGCGATATTTTGTGGGTACCGGATTCGTCAGAATTCGGCTTACGCCACTCTACATCAGCTTGAGTTGGACGGAAATTACAGCGCCGTCACGAAGGACTTCAATCGAAATTGTGTCACCAGCGCGGCTGCTTTCGACTTCGGAAAGGAATTCGTCGGGCTTCAACGTCTTCTTGCCATTCACCCCCACGATCACATCCGCACGAGTGATGTCGCGACTTTCAAAAGTGACAAAGCCACGTCGCGTACGGCGAATCTCAGGCCCTCTGAGTCCAGCTTTGGCTGCCGGACCATCCACCGCCAGCGTCTCAATCCTCAAGCCTGCTTCCGTCCGAGCTACCTCTTCGATACCAAACTCTGGACGAATGAATCGACCATGTTCAATGAGTTCCGGCACGACGCGGGCCAGCAGGTTGGCTGGTATTGCAAATCCTATCCCTGAATTTTGACCAGTCTTACTCGCAATCGCCGTGTTAATCCCGATCACTTCACCATGCGAATTCAGCAGTGGTCCGCCGGAGTTGCCGGGGTTAATGGCGGCATCAATCTGGATCACGGACTTAATCGACCGCGCCTGCGTCACCGGCAATGTGCGATCAAGGCTAGAAATGATCCCCGTGGTCATAGTGCGTTCCAGACCAAACGGATTTCCAATTGCGAAAACCTTCATCCCGACTTTTAGATTTGAGGAATCCGTAAAACGAACTGGGACAAGTGCTTCCGGTGCAGCGTCAATCTTCACCACGGCCATGTCATTGATGGGATCAGCACCGACAAGTTTGCCCTCATATTCTTGGCCATCGTAAAGCGTGACCAGAATCCGCTGAGCACTCTCTATCACGTGATTATTGGTCAAGATGTGGCCCTCCCGGTCAATGATAAAACCGGAGCCGGAATCTGAGGTCGGGTTTTCGCCAAATAATCCCCGCGCGGCACCCAACCGTGTCGCGATATTCGTGACACTTCGATTATTGGCTTCGTAGACAAATGCCGAGACCGCTTCATC
The DNA here is from genome assembly GCA_003670925.1 of Planctomycetota bacterium. Lineage (GTDB taxonomy): Bacteria > Planctomycetota > Planctomycetia > Planctomycetales > Planctomycetaceae > SXXK01. The sequence goes on from QWQG01000099.1 coordinate 3,327, forward strand.
CGGTGCCATCCCGCTCGCATCGTACACACGTGGTGCAATCCGATCGCTTAATGCATCGTCGAGGAGTGTTTCGTTTGCGGGCGCGCGAAAGGAAACTCCCTGCCCCTGCGTGGCGATGCCCTGTTCTTTTGATTTTAGGGTTGATTCTAATTTTGACGGCGGAGCAGCGGCGGCGGATGTCGGCGAAGGGCCGCGTTGGAGCCATATCACCAGACAAGCACCGATCAGGAATGAGCAAAAACACAAGGCAGCGTTCTTCATCGCCGCTTCCTCCGTGAAAGCATGTTTCATACGCCAATTCTATGACGCTGTCGCAGGATACAGTTCAACGTGATTCTTGACAAGATGACGCGACTTAACGGGGATCATCGCTCCCCGCGGCCGGTTCATCGTCATCGTCATCTTCATCTTCATCGTCATCTTCATCGTCGTCATCTTCGTCATCGTCATCGTCAAATTCATCAAAATCTGCATCCGGATGCAATGGATCATCGGGGGAAAAGAAGAAATCTCCCAGCCCCATCGGCACCATGTTGCCACCCAGAGACTGACTTTTCCGACTTGCCAGCGACTTCAGATCCGCAGCATCCTCACCCAGACATTTTTCCAGTGATTCTCGCCAAGCATCGTCACGTGCCACCGGATGTGTGGGATCTTGAGCGATGCGTTTGAGCGCAAAACGCAGAATGTTAATGCCGTCGCGGGTAGAAAAATCAAGGTTGAGCGAGTGCGATTCTTGCAGGAAATCCACCGTTAGATTGAGCATCTGATCGTCTGCGAACGGCAAATGGTACTTCAAGATGGCTAACTCATCTTCCCGCGCCGGATGACCGAGGGTGAGTGTCGGCTGCAAGCGGCTCATGATGTAATCCGGAATTTCAAACGTTGATTCGTCTTCATTCATCGTCACCGCGCATCGAAAATCGGGATGAGCGGCAATCGTGATGCCTGCAATAATCGATTCCACGTAACGGCGGTGATCAAGTAGCGGAGCAAGACTGGCCCAAGATTTTTCATTCATGCGGTTGCCTTCGTCGAGAATGCAAACACCGCCAGTCAGCATCGCCGTTACCATCGGAGATGCGTGATAGGCGATCTTTCCGCTTTCCGCGAGCACCGGTGTCACCAGCAAGTCTTCTGGCCGAGTGTCGGCCGTACACTGATAAATGTACAAGTCTTGGCCGCGTTGTCTGGCGCCTGAGATTGCCAGTGTGGTCTTCCCGATCCCCGGTGTTCCTACCAGACGCGGCGTCAGAGGTAGGTCTCGTTTATCGACGACCAGCCAGCAGGCGAGTAATTGCTTGAGGACTTCTCGCTGTCCAATCCATTCGCCTTCGCTGGCGTCAGGATTTCCAAGGTGGAGAGTGATTCCATCGATCGAGTGAATTCGGCTCATTGATGTGTGCTGGGTCTTCGAAAGGAATAGAACGATTTCGACAGGACGCGGATGAGCGCGAATCGGCGAAGAATTGTCAACTGATAGTCGCCTACGATTTTGGCAGCGCGCGTTTCCATGCAATAATATCATCCAAAATTGTGTCCAGTCCCGCAGTCGGCTTTTGGCCAATCGTGGAAAACAGGCGATCTACGTTCGGAACGCGTCGTTGAACATCCTCGAAGTCTTCGCTGTACGCCTGATTGTACGGCATGAATTCAATCTGGACTTGGGGATCAATCTTTTCAATGACGCGCTGCGCTAATTGCAGAATAGACACCGGTTGATCACTGCCGATGTTAAAGACGCGGCCTTGGGCTGCATCGATATCCATCAACTTGGTGATGCACTGCGTGATCTCAGACACATGCGCGAAACAACGCACCTGCGACCCATCATCATAGACAATCACGGGGCCATGCTTTAAAGCCGCATCAACAAAACGAGGCACTACCATGCCGTAGTTGCCTACTTGACGTGGGCCAACAACATTGAAAAACCGCCCCACGGTCACACCCAGCCCATACTTGCGGTGATAGGCCAGTGCCAAAAATTCATCGATCGCTTTTGAACAACCATAAGCCCAGCGAGGTCGGCTGGTAGGCCCTAAGTGCAGGTCGTCGTCTTCCACCCACGATTCGCCGGGATGCTTGCCATACACTTCGCTGGTCGATGCGAGAAAAAACCTCTTCACATTTCCTTGGACGGCCAGTCGCAGTAAATGATCGGTCGGATAAATATTTGTTTCGATCGTGCGCACAGGATCATCTGCCACCAGTTTGACGCCCACGGCAGCCGCGAGGTGGAAGATGACATCAACGCCGTGCACTGCGTCGCTCAAGGCCACTTGGTCTGTTATCGAGCCGTTGCGCATCTCTAAGCGACTATTATTCCTGACCGCATCCAGATTTTCAGCGCGCCCCGTCGATAGGTTGTCGAGGATCACGACGGCATGCCCCTGACTCAGGAGGAGTTCCGTCAGATGACTGCCGATAAAGCCAGCGCCTCCGGTGACTAGACACTTCGCCATATGATTCAACGTCCTATTTCAATCCGGCCTCGGCCATAATGATGAGCCCATGAAAGCCGCCGCAGAGAACGCTGTGACGCCTTAGATATATCCCACAATAGCAGCAACAGGCAGCATTTTCGACCGAATCGATGCCGCGATGGCTAGAATCGGGAGCCAGAGAGCCGGAGAACTCTTGCTGACCACTAAAACAGCTACGGAATCGCAGTTGGAGTGAGTTCCCCGCGCGCAATCGGCAAGGTTCCCGCTAGCAGGCCTTGGATGATTTTTGTCATATGAGGAAGATTGAGCTTCTCCACTTCATCCGATGGCTGATGATAGTCGCTATGCAGCGAACCTGCGGAAAAGCTGTGGGCGATGACCCCCTTTGCGACAAATGAAGCGTTATCGCTCCGCGTATAAAGCATTTCACTGAACTTCTCATGATGAAAAATCGTCACGTCAGCACGCTTTGCTCCAGCAGCCATTTGGGGGCCGAGAGTGGAGTGCGGCCAACCCGTGCCCCACGCCTTGCCGTCGGCATTTTCTTCAGGACGGCCGATCATCTCCAAATTGATGTTGCAGACCACATCGTCGAGATTCCACAGTGGATGTTCCCCAAAGTATTTTGATCCAAGCAGTCCTTTTTCTTCTCCCCAGAAGGTCATGAAGATCACGGATCTTCGGGGGCGATCTTTTAATGCAGCAATTGCATCCGCAAGTGTCAGGACGGCCGTGACGCCGGACGCATTGTCATCGGCGCCGTTGTGGACTTTGTCCTCGCCAAGATTTGCCGGGCCGATATGATCCAGATGCGCAGAAATGATCACCGCTTGCTTCGCGGCATCCGGATCACTGCCCCGCAGCACGCCCACGACATTGTGCACGGGAATCGCCTGCCTCACGTTAGCGGGGACCTCCACTGTGATTTCGCCTTCTAGAGCCTGAGTCTTTGAAACCAGCACAATCGCACACTGGGGTTCGAACTGCATGGGAATCGACACGGGCTGCTGCTGCAGAGTTGTGGCAGCATCATACAAAATGCTGTCGTCTGCCACACGGACCAGCACAACCTTTGCACCTTGGCGAACGAGCGGCAGAGTTCGACGCACATACGTGATTAAAGCGGCGAGGGGATTGTCGACAGCCTCTGGCGGGAGCGGCAGCTCTTCAATGACGACGATATTGGCTTTGTCTGTGACGGTTGCAGATTTGTTTTTTGGGGACTCGTCGTGGACAACCCCGCTGACTTTGAGCACATCGTGGGTGCCTGTCAAAACCGTGAGTCGGACGTCTTTGTCAGCACCGACCACCAACATCGCTCTTGCAGCCGGGGCCGAGGTCCGAAACATTTCTGCCGTCTGAAAAAAAGAACCGTCCACACCAAGGCCTTCAAGGCCCGCCTTTTGAAAACGCGCAGCCACAAAATTGGCCGCGACATCCAGTTCTTTCGACGGCGTATCTCGACCGTTCATTTCGTCGGATGCCAGAAACGATACAGTTTCTAGAACCTGCTGTACGTGAATCGAACTCAAGACAGCCTGTTCGTCAGTCGTCAGCGGCTGCACGTTGAATTCTTCTGCCGTGAGTGTTACCGAAAACGACGTCAGTCCTAGGATAAAACAGACGGAAAAACTGGGGGAATTCATGTGAATCCTGACGCGGGCTGTGCCCGCAAGTGCGGAAAACAATGTGTCAACTTAGATTATGCACTCCCCGTTCAGCATTGGCAACTCGACACGTTGTTACTGCGGAATGGGTAATTTATTCCAGTTGTGACGGTTTTGAGGTCGATGCAGAACAGGAGCCTGTCTCTGTCTCTTGGGGATGAAAGCCAAATCATCCACCGGCAGTATTTGCCGATGCTCGTCGTTTGCCATGCTAGGGGACAGCCGAGGCTGACAACACCGCGAGTCGCACACTATGACACTGACCGAATATCGCATCGAAACCGGGGGGTTCGCGGGGCCGCTTGATCTGTTGTTGTATCTAGTCCGCAAAACAGAAATCGATGTCTGCGAATTGTCGTTGGCGAAGATTACGAATGATTTTTTGGCCTATATTAAAGTCCTTGAATTCTTAGACTTTGACCTGATCGGTGACTTTGTCGTCGTCGCCAGTACGCTGTTGGAAATCAAGAGCCGAGAAGTGCTGCCGACGCAGATTCAGGTTGTCGATGCCCCTGAGGAAGAAGATTCCGGCAGTGATCTCATCACACGTCTGATGGCATACCGACGTTACAAGGAAGCCTCAACACGGCTCGACGAACGCGCCTCAGAATGGCTGGAACGTTATCCACGACTCAGTAGCGATCGCCCAACGACCAAACGCGACCGCTCGGACGATCGCATCCGCGGAGTCGAACTCTGGGACTTAGTCAGCGCGTTGTCCCGCATCGTGCGGATGCCAGATCTTGAACGTGAAGTGACGATTCGGATGGATGAAACTCCGATGGCCGTTTATCAAGAACAGATTCGCGATCGGATCACCGCAGAAGGTCGCGTGGCATTCAGTTCATTCTTCGCTGGTGAAAAAATCCAGTCCCGCATCGTCGGCGTCTTTTTGGCCATTTTGGAGCTTATCCGTCACGAGCACTACCGCTCAGAACAACTCGTCGATTTCGCTGAAATCTGGATCTTGCCGCCGCAGGAACTGTGGCTGTCCCCAAAAAGCTAAGCAGCCAGTAACTTCTCAATCAAGGCGACGAATTCCCAAAACGATGTCTTGACGCCCCATGCACTCGCGATCAGCAGAGCTGCCGTCGAAATCAACAATGCGATATCCCAGAGACGTCCCGGGCGCAATCGCGTGTCGGTTTCATAAAAGCGAAAATAGAGGGCGGCGAAACCCAGCATTGGGAGCATTAGAAATTGGGTCATGCCCGAAATCGTGATCAACATCGTGGGTTTCGGAAACACAAGGAACAGCACAATACACAGGACAGGCAGAAAGGTGGAAATTCCTCGCACCATGATGCGGCGCGTGCGACTGTCGGCATCGCTTGAACTCCAGCCAACCACTCCTAAAAAGTCGGCGATCATGCGGGCATTGCCCGCGTTGGCGACAAGAAATGTCGAATACAGGACCGCCACCGCTCCTGACAGGAACAACCACTTCGCATATTCGCCGAAGATGGGCACATAACTGCGAGCCAACGTGCTCACCATGCGCATGCCTTCTGGATTGCGTCCTTCTGCATGCAGCACGGCCACACCCATTAGATAAAACGCCGCAGTTGCCGCCGTATAGATAACCATGGACGTAAAGGCATCCCACTTCATCACATGAAACCAGCCTTGAGCGCGGCGAACCCATGATTCATCCATGGTCCTTGGTCCGGCCGATCTTGCATACCCTTTTTCAAGGCACCAGTATGGATAGCTGATGAGTTCCGTAGCGCCCACACCGATAATCCCAAACGTTGCAAACGCAGTTACCAACGCCGCATTCCAGTCTCCTGTGTCCGGAAGATGGAAACTTAAACCGTACAGAAAGTCCTGTCCTGAAATTGCATACGTCGTCCCCTGCAGCGCAGCGACGTTGCCGACAGTAATGAATGTGAACGCCACAACCAGTGCCACGGAGAAAACTTCGATCAGTGAGTATCTTCCGACAAATAGAATCGCTGCGGTCGCGAGCCCGATGAGAATTGCCCAGATTTTGTCGTCGATAGTTTTCGGATCGACAAGGCTATTGCCTTGTTGATCCACCAGATCTTTGCCGGCCATTGATAGATCTAGCAAGATTTTCCCCCGCTCACCTAGTTCAGCCAGTTCTTCTTCAATCCGCTGCAGGCGTCGTGCGGCTTTTTCCGAATTTGGTGCCGCGCCGTTCTTCCATGCAGCGTGATCCCGGAGATCTTGTTCTGCCGGCACCTGAACAGCCGCTTGATAGTCGCCGGTGATCGGAAACGTGATGGACACAGACTGGCTAACACCACCAAGAATTCCACCCAGTTGGCCCGTCGACGCAGAAATCATGATGGCCCAAAATGCGACGATCCAGTTGATGCCCAAAAACTTTGGGCCGGGGACACGATTGAGCGATGTTAAGGTTGTCTCACCGTGGCTAATTGCAAATCGACCAAATTCCAATTGGACGAAGACTTTGACAACACAGCCCAGAAGGATCAGCCAGAGCAACGAAATTCCGGCTTGAGCCCCCGTCTTCGTGGTCATGATCAATTCGCCGGACCCCACAATATTGGCCGCAATGATGAGCCCGGGGCCGATTTGCCGAATAATTGCCCCCAACGAATGTGGTGGATCAACAATTTGATCGGGAGAACGGCGATCTGGAGTCACGGGCGAGTTCTGATGAGCCATATCAAGCAAGAGCCTGTCATGAGTGGCGAATTTTAGGTGGGGGAGGGTTAACGCAGGATACCAGGATTTTCCGCCAGTGCCAGACAACCGCTGTGGTCTCAGCAAGAGTTAGGGCGTAAAACTGCGCGATCTATGCTTAATATCCGCAAGAACTCCTTTCCGGAGTTGCAAATCCGTATGCGCAGGACTCGACCAATTGCCGTCAAACTCCGTACCATGCGTTTCAGCGGCGGGCTCCGACCCGTTGGGTATTCATTCGTCGTTATCCATGCGAATGGGCCATTTACGCTCTTTTTGCGTCAGGTCGCTTCAGGCCACGCAAGCCCTCTGACCTCATTGTTTGTGCAACTATGGACCCTAAGTTTATTCGTAATTTCAGCATCATTGCCCATATCGACCATGGCAAGAGCACGCTCGCTGACCAGTTGCTGCTGAAAAGCGGAACGATCACCCAGCGTCAGTTTCGCGAACAGATTCTCGATGACTTGGACATCGAACGCGAACGAGGCATCACAGTCAAAGCACGCTCCGTCACCATTAACTGGACGCAGGACGGTCAGGAATATGAATTAAACCTCATCGACACTCCGGGACACGTCGATTTTCACTACGAAGTCAGCCGCAGTCTTGCGGCCTGTGAAGGCGCACTCTTGCTCATCGATGCGTTTCAGGGTGTCCAAGCTCAAACGGTCGCAAACGCATTTGCGGCCATTGCGGTGAACCTGGAAATCATTCCTGTGGTGAATAAAATCGACCTGCCGGTCACGCGCGTCGATGAAGTCCTTGAAGAGGTTGAGACAGTCCTAGGACTGGATGCGACAGATGCGATTCGAGTCAGCGCGAAAGTCGGTCTGAACATTGAATCCGTCTTTGAAGCGATCATCAAAAAGATTCCGGCCCCCAGTGGCACAGCCGACAAACCGCTTAAGGCCCTGGTGTTTGACAGCAAGTACGACAACTATCGCGGCGTGATCACTTATGTCCGCGTGTTCGAAGGTTGCGTAAAAAAAGGCGACAAAGTACGTTTCATGCGCGAAGGCGTCGTGAACGAAGTTTTGGAACTCGGTCAGTTTCGGCCTCAAATGAAACCCTGTGATGAGCTCGGACCTGGACAGGTGGGATATATCTTGACCGGCCTTAAGGAACTCAGTCGAGTCACCGTAGGCGACACGGTCACACTGTTCCACAATCCAGCCACTGCACCACTGCCCGGTTATCAGAAGCCAAAGCAGATGGTTTTTTGCGGAATGTTTCCACTCGATGCTACGGGCTTCGAAACGCTGCGGGAAGAATTGCAAAAGTTGCAAATGAACGATTCCAGCTTTTCGTTCCTGCCGGAGTCCAGCGACGCCCTTGGATTTGGATTTCGCTGCGGATTTCTGGGGATGCTGCACATGGAAATTGTGCAACAACGGCTGGAAAAAGAGCAGGATATGGATCTGATCCAGACTGCTCCGAACGTGACGTATCAAATCGTCAAGCGTGATGGCGAGGTCATGACGATCGACAATCCACAGGACGTCCCGGACGCCGGCATCATTGAAGAATTCCGCGAACCGATCGCAAAAGTCAGCTATATCGTCCCATCACAACATGTGGGCACAATTATGCAGTTGTGCCAAGAGCGACGGGGTGTTTTCAAAGGCACAGAGTACCTTGGACCGCAGCGCGCACAGATCGTTTACGAATTGCCATTGAGTGAAATCGTGTACGACATGTATGACAAGCTTAAGAGCGTGACGTCCGGCTACGGTACGATGGATTACGAAGTTATAGGTTTCACAGCTGCAGATCTTGTCAAAATGGATATCCTCGTCAAAGGCGTACGCGTCGATGCGCTGTCCACGATCGTGCACCGCTCGAACGCCGACCGTCGCGGACGCTCACTCGTTAAACGCCTGAAAGAAGAAATTTCGAAGCATCAATTCGAAATCGCGATCCAGGCCGCGATCGGCTCCCGCGTCATCGCCCGTGAAACCATTTCCGCCCTCAGCAAGAATGTGACGGCAAAATGTTACGGTGGCGACATTACCCGCAAACGCAAACTGCTGCAGAAGCAGAAAGAGGGCAAGAAGCGGATGAAACAATTCGGCGAAGTCGAAATCCCTCAAAAGGCATTTCTGTCAGTGCTGGAATCGCAGAAGGACGATTGAGCCAATCGTGCTGGTGCGAGTTGGAATGCGCGAGAATTGCGTTCACGAAGGTTGTTGTACACGCGGGTCTTATTTTACCGTTTATAAGGATAACGCTTCCACAAGTCCCTTCTCCCCCGAGATCGGGGGAGAAGGTGGCCGACAGGCCGGATGAGGGGGGCGTTGGATGGCTGCGTTCGACGAAAGGCCCCTGACCCTGCCGTCTCCCTCGAAATCGTCTGCGACGATCATTGTCCATGATCTGGCCCAACGTCCGGGGCTGCCGCTGCGTCGCCGTCACTCGGCTGGACTTGGTAGATGCGGTAGATGCGCATGGAATAGCCGATGTAGCCCTCGGATTCGCGTTTCAGCAGTTGGTGGAAGGGATTGTGGGGATCGACCAGTTGCGTCAGGCCGACAATGTACCAGCCCGGAGCGAACTCGCGTGCGAACGATGTCCCGTCCGGCGACGGTTGCGTCGTCATCTGCAGCGGCTGAGTCTCGATGCCCATCTGCTCCGGAGTCACATATCCAGTGGAATGAATATGAAGCGGCATTGCATTCGGATCCTGCTCGCCCCATTCGGTTACATCAACACCAACGACCGCGAAGCTCCTATTCAGCCGCATCCCGAGCGAGCTCCGACCGTCAAACGGATTTCCGAGCTGTATTCCGGGGGGAGGCCACACATTCAAAAGTGTCGGCGAGCAACTGCATCAGGACGGCCATCCGTTTCGCCCCAGTCAGCATCGCTTTCAACGCTCAGCATTTGCGTACATTCTGAACAACCGGTTTTATATCGGGGAGCGGCATCGGCATGGGCAGGTGTACCAAGGGCGATCCGTCCCGCGTGACCGAAGAGATCGACGCCCAAGGCGACGTGGACCCGGCTCGCGGGAAGGCGGTTCTGGCGGTGTTTGACTGGAGCCAAAAGGCGGCCGAAATCTGGCGAGGTTCAAACACCATGGCTCGTCGCCAGATTCTCGATTCGGTCTGTTTGAACCGGCAGGTGAGCGACGTAACTCTAGTCACCACAAAGAGAAAGCCGTTCGCATTTGTAAAAATTCGCGTGCCAAAAATGCTTTTCGGAATCCGCTGCGGTGGCAATGGTGCGGTCACGGTTCGCGGTGGCTCAGGACACGCACATGTTCTTCGATAACGCTTCCGCCGGACAACGCGGCGATATGTCACCGTTTCGATTTCAATCTGTTCGCAGTCGTCATTTTGTCCAAGCCCTTCCAATGGCAGACCGCAGCAGGGACAGACCTTGGCGTCGTCCGGAACATCGACTTCCTGAATGCGTGCGGGCAGGTGTGAATAGTCTCTCTG
>QWQG01000097.1 GCA_003670925.1 Planctomycetota bacterium
AATGACAAGCACACAGATTCGATCCGCAAAGCCGCAGACGCCCGGAGATCCTGCGACAACACAAGTTGCCCCGGCGTTTTCTTCTCGATCACAACTCGGATGCCAAGTCCGCTGCCGATCGCGAAGTTGGATCCGGGAGTCGTTGAGCCCAGAAACCGATCGAGCGTAAAAAGTTCCGGTTTGCCGAAGTTCGGAACGAATTCTGTCGAGGCAAGTTCCGTGACGGCGCGAGGATCCTTGCGAATATCGTTGAAACGAAACAGGGCAAGTCGAAAGGTGAAGTTTGCGACGAAGACCGAGTCGAAAACGTCGGCCGTCGATGCATCGCCGCCAGCCAGAATGGTGAGCGTGTATTGACCACCTCGCGCATTCCGAATCTCCTGAGCCAGCAGCGCGCTCGTACCCTGTTCCAGCACCGTATCGAGAGGACTCTCATGCAGTCCAAAACCCATTCGCAGACACTTGTGATCCTTCTGCACAATCAGCCCCGTCGCGGCTTGAGTCGTCAGCGTCGGAAAGGCCCGCCAGCCTTTGTCGCGTACCGGTGGCGCCGGAGCGATGAGCGACAGTTTTGTGTCAAACTCCGGATCAAAGAGAAGCCTTGTGTCAAATGGCGGCACGAATGTCATGTCGCCCTCAGATGGTCGAAGTTCAATTTTCACGGAGGCATTTGTCAGCATTGCGGCAATCGGTTCACCTTTTGTGATCGGATGCGGTCGGTTCAGCTTGTCGTGGAACACTCCGCTGGGATCGATGCCGAGCAGATGAAAAATTGTGGCCGTCAAATCGCCGCCGGTGAACGGTGTCGTGGCTGGATAGGCGCCGTTTTTGTCACTTGCTCCGATGACCTGTCCCCCCTGAATCCCAGCTCCCGCCATGGCAAAACTGAAAACATGCCCCCAATGATCGCGGCCTCCGTTCGCATTAATCTTTGGCGTGCGTCCGAATTCACCAATCACAACCACCAGCGTTTCGTCGAGCAACCCGCGGTCACTCAAATCATCCATCAATGCAGAAAATGTCACATCAAACTGGGGGCACAGATTGTCTTGGAGTCGATCCGCGTTTAACGCGTGGGTATCCCACAGCGGGTTATCGACAGCGTTGTCCCCCGGATCTCGCGCCCAGTTCACATGGACTAGACGCACTCCTGCTTCAATCAAGCGTCGAGCCAGAAGCACGGATTGTCCCCACGTATATCGACCATATCGATCACGAGTCTTGTCGGACTCCTGCCGGAGATCAAAGGCCGCTCGCGCACCCCCAGATGTGAGCAACTCAAAGGCCTGCTGTGACAAACGATCCCACGCCCCCACTTGATCGTTTCGCGCTAATGCGTCAAACCCGGTCTCAAGCTGTCTCAGCAGGTCGCGGCGACGGTCAACCTGAATCTTTGTGACGTCACCAATCAGTCGCAAGCCTTCGATATCGTAATTCGGTGCTGCAGGATCACCGACGAAACGTTCGGGTTCCCACAGTTTGCCTAAAAAGCCGGAGGTTTGGCCGGCGGGCGTCACGTTGTCGTTCAGACGCATCATGTCCGGGATCCAGACCGATGTCAGAGCCGGCAGTTTTTCACTTGGCTTGAGCATCTTGACCACCGAACCAAAGTAAGGCCAGTCGCCCGGTTTAATCTGTCGGGCGGTGCCTGGTCCATACGGATACCCCGTGAGCAACCAGTAGCCGCTGACGTCATGATTCTCATCTCTTGTCACGAGTGATCGAACAATCGCCATTTTGTCTGCGTAGCATGATGTGCGGGGCAATAGTTCACTGATCTGAATTCCGACAACGTTTGTCGAAATTGGCTTGAAAGGTCCTCGAATCTCGGCAGGCGCGTCCGGTTTAGGATCAAAGGTCTCATGCTGCGGTGGGCCTCCTTGCAGCCACAAAAATATCACGTTCTTGGCTTGGCCAAATGTGGAGCCGAGTTCCCCGGATAATCGCGGTGAGGGTGCCGCGGTGCTGTGCTTCGCCTGCAATAACTGGGGCAATGTCAGACCCAACGCGCTGAGTCCGCCGACTCGCAGCCATTCGCGCCGCTCAAGCTGATTTGCCCGTAAACACTGATCATGAAGGGAGAACATGTGGCATCCTCGTTCGGTCTCAGATTGCTTGAACGTGGATTAGAGTTACCCAACCAACGGCTCGATCACATGCGACTTGTAGACATCCGTCAAACGTTCGTCACGGCTGTTGTGATTGAAAGTCAGGCGTTCGTGATCGAGGCCCAACTGATGCAATATTGTGGCGTGCAGATCGGCGGTCTGAGTGCGGTTGGTGATGGCTCGATAGCCAAAATCGTCGGTTGCTCCATACGCCTGACCTCCGCGAATCCCCCCGCCGGCAAGCCACACACTGAAGCCATACGGATGATGATCGCGACCTTCGATGCCTGGTGTCTTGTTGCCGTCACGCTGCTCGGCACCAGGCGTGCGACCGAATTCACCGCCCCATTGAATTAGGGTTGAATCCAACAGGCCGCGTTGTTTGAGATCCGTCAACAGGCCGCCGATCGGCAGGTCCGTCTGTGCGCAGCAACTCCGAATGCCGGAGACATTGTTCGAATGCGTATCCCACGGTTGCCCGGCCATGAAGATCTGGACAAAGCGGACTCCGCGTTCGACCAAACGTCGAGCCATTAGACAACGCTTGCCATACGCACGCGTCTTGTCATTATCGAGGCCATAAAGTTGCTGAGTTGCCGCGGTTTCCTGATTGAGATCCAACGCATCGGTGGCCGAGAGCTGCATCCGTGCGGCGAGTTCAAAGCTGGCGATGCGGGCATCCAATTCGAGTTCGCCGGGCCGAACTTCCTGATGTCTGGCGTTGAGCTTTCGCAGCAGTTCCATCCGCCCCGAATCAATCTCCGATGTCCGTGCCGCCTTGGGTTGAAGATGCAGCACCGGCAATCCTTCAGACCGAATCGCAGTGCCCTGATAAACAGGCGGCAACCAACCGCTCGACCAGTTCCGGGCACCATCAACCGGCATTCCACCAGGATCCGGCAGCGAAACATACGCCGGCAGATTTTGACTCTCAGCACCAAGACCATACGCCACCCACGATCCAATATTCGGTCGACCGGACACGATCAGACCTGTGTTCGCCATCCAGATCGCCTGTTCGTGATTGCGATGCTCGGTAAACATCGAGCGAATGACGGCGATGTCGTCCGCGTGCCGCGCGATGCTGGGAAGGACTTCGGAAAACTCTAGACCACTTTCGCCATGCTTCGAAAATCTGAACGGGCTGCCCAAAAGATAAGTCGTCCGATTTTCATCATCCGCAACTTCTGCTGGCGGAGCCTGACCACTCAGTCGAGACAGTTCTTTCTTCTCGTCTAACAGATCCACCTGACTCGGCCCGCCATGCATGAATAGCTGAATGACTGCCCGCGCTCGTGGTTGCAGCTGCGGCGGCCTCGCGCGCACGTTCTGAGTCACACTTTCCGTTGCCACGGCCGTCCGATCGAAATCACCGAGCAATGCACTGAGAGCGATTCCGCCAAAGCCGCTGCCCATGCGGGAGATCATCTCGCGACGATTTTCGTGAAGCAGGCTTCTGGGTTGCCGTGTTTTTGTCATTGATTCCTCGTTCAATTCAGGCAAGACACTCATGACAGGCCGGAGCACAATCCTACGAGTTCAATCCACGTACACAAATTCATTCGACACCATCAACATCTGACAGAGATCGGCTAGGGCCTTGTGCCGTGCTGAAGCATCCGGATCTCCACCAGAGAAGTATCGTGCCTGCTGCGTGATTATGAAGTCATGCACCTCGCTGAGTTCCGCAGCGTTTGGTTCTCGCGAAAGTGCGGCAAGAAACGCAAACTCGGAAGGCGACTCGGGGGCTTCCCGTAAGGCACGATCGGCGAGAGCGGCGGCGTACTGGATCGCCGCATCGCTATTCAGCAACGTGAGTGCCTGAGTGGAAACTGTCGAGCGGTTACGACGCGTGCAGTTTGTTTCCATCACCGGTTGATCGTAAGCATGCAACATCGTCAGCGGATTACCGCGCAGGATCTGCACGTAGATCGAACGGCGGCGATCGTTCTGTCCGTCAGCAATCGTCACGTCACCGTCCGGACGCCGTGCGACAGGAATGGAATTTCCGTACATGCTTGGGTCTAGCAATCCGGAAACACTGAGCATTGCGTCACGCAATGGTTCCGCATCAATTCTCCTCAGCCGCTGGCGCCACAGCAGCCGATTGTCAGGATCGACTTCCCGTGCGCGGGTGAGTTGCGTCTCCTCAGCCGTCGAACGCTGCCGATAAGTGGTCGAAGTCATGATCAATCGATGGATGTGTTTCACGCTCCAGCCGCTCTCGACAAATTCCCGAGCCAGCCAGTCAAGCAGTTGGGGATGGCTTGGTGCAGAGCCCAGTGTGCCGAAATCTTCCGGCGTCGAGACCAGTCCTTCGCCAAAATGGTGCAGCCAGATACGATTGACCATGACGCGGGCCGTCAACGGATGGTCGGGCTGAGTCAACCAGCGTGCAAACGCCAGTCGCCGACCGCTGGTTTTGGCTGCAGCCGCGGGCTGAGTCCACTCGAAGGCAGTCGGAGCCGCTAACGCGGACACGACACCGGGATCGACTGGCGGTCCCGGAGTCAGTGCATCACCGCGCCGCAGTAATGGAACGACCACTGGTCCCGGCAGATCATAAAGGGCACGAAGTTCATCAAAGCTGATGCGCTGTTGCTCCTGTGCGGTGATCGCTTTGTTCCGCTCATCAACAGCTGTCCGATAATCCGCAAACGTCTCGGGCAACAGTGTGTCGAGCGTCTTATCGTCTGGCTGCAGCACTGCCAGAAATTTTTCGGCAAGGTATTTTTCGACTTCGGAACGCTGGTCGGCCGACTTATTCAGCGCCAGCTGCACATCGCTGCGAATCGCTTCCGGAACAGCCGCAAGTCGCTCGTCGAGCAGCCGCTGTTTGGCCTGGATCCGCAAGTCGCTCAGCTCTTTCTTCAGCCGAGCGAGTTCCGTATCGACTTTGCCGTTCTGTTCATCCGCCGCCTTTTTCTGGGCAGCGGTGGCGACGAGCACCATTCGCTCCATTTGCGGAATCCATTGCTTTGGCCGGTACGCGGTCATGAAAATGGACTGCATCCGGTAATACTCAACCTGCGGAATCGGATCAAACTTGTGGCTGTGACACCGCGCACATTGCAACGTCAGTCCCATCGTGGACGAGGCGACAATCTGCAGCGTGTCGTTGATCGTGGGATAAAAATACTGCGAGTCGGCATTCTTGATCGTCGAGAAGTCGGGGCGACTGGAATCGGGAGCACACCGCAGATAGCCCGTCGCCGTAACGGCTTCGACCACATCTTCCGGCAATCGGTCGAGCGTCTCGTACGCAGTCCAGTAGTTCGTCAGTTCATCACCGGCAAGCTGCTCTTGCAGAAAACGGTCGTACGGCTTGTCGTTATTAAATGCCCGAATGACATAGTCGCGATATCGGAATGCCGTCGGCAATGGTCGATCCTCAGACAGCACGCCGGCCGAGTCCGCATATCCGGCCAAATCTAGCCAGTGCCTCGCCCAGCGTTCACCATAATGCGGACTCGCAAGTAAGCGATCAATCATCCGCTCGTAGGCAAGCTCATCCTGAGCGGCGCGAAACTCACGCACTTCCGTGGGAGTCGGTGGCAGTCCGATCAAATCAAACGACGCGCGTCGCAACAAAACTTCGCGACCTGCATCTGGTGACAAACTCAAGCTGTTCGCTTCCAGAGTTGCGACCACAAACGCGTCGATTGGATTCCGGACGCGATCCGGATGCTGCACCTCTGGCACCGCCGCACGCACGGGAGGTCGAAATGCCCAGTGCTCGCTTGACTGCTGCCCATCCTCGGGATTGAGTTCGTTCGCATCGTCGTCCGACTCATTCGTCGAAGCCGCGCCTTCGTTGATCCAAGTGCGAATCACACCCTTCTCTTCTGCCGACAACGCCGGACCACCTTTGGGCATTTCGTTTGAGGTCAGCTTTTCCCAGAACAAACTCGATTCCGCGGCTGCGACGCGGATCGCGGGCCCGGATTTTCCACCACGCAGGATCTCACGACGAGTTGTGAGCAACAGTTCTCCCGCTGGTTCCGCTCCTGCATGGCATTTCAGACATCGTGTTTTCAGGATGGGCAGGACATGATCTTCAAACGTGACTTTCGGTTTCTCTTGTCCGGCATCATCGGGCGACGACGAGGCGCAGGACATCACGGCCAGCCACACTGCAGACGAGGCCGCAAGCATTGCGAACCTGGCAACAGGAGTCGATCGGTGAGTCTGTCTTGCGTTGTTCATTTCGTGGCCTTGACTTATCCCACAGGCGGTTGGCATTGACTCGTTTAACCGCGTGCCCAGCGGGCCGCGATTGTTCTATTTGAGATTTCGTATTTGAGATTTGAGATTTGAGATTTGAAATTTGAAATACGAAGCGCGGGGCGTTGCCCACGCGGTTAAACGAATGTGCCATCTCAACCGCGCGAAGTATAGGACTTGAAGTTCCTTCAATTGTGGCGTGCACAGCTCACTCAACGCAAGCCGGTTGCTGAGGATCTAGCAACTGGATCACATGTCGCACGTGGAATGGCCGCTTGACAAGACCACTCTTGTGGGCCGAATTCCACTGCATCATGCACACATGATTGCTGGTCGCTAGGATCACGGGATTTCCTGCCGCAGCATTAAGAAACGAGGATTTCTTCGCAAGAATCTCTTGAGCATTCTCAGGTTGCTGAAGGTTGTAAACTCCCCCAGAACCACAACAGTCGCGAGCCAGAGGCGCAAGTTCCCAACGATAGCCCGTAGCGTCGAGCACGGCCTTTGGAATTCCGGCGACCTTCTGACCGTGAATCAGATGACAGGGCAGATCAACGTAGACGCGCGTCCCATCTGCGGCACGATTTCGCTGGACCAGCGGCTGCTCGCCGAGAAAGTCGAGCACATCGCGCACGGGAACTTCCCCGCTCAACGCTTTGCCTAACGCCATTCCACAGCCCGACGAATTACAGACCACCGCATCGACCGCAAGCGCCCGAAACGCGCGACGGTTGTGATCTCGAAGCTGGTCGATGCCGTCCAGTCCAAGATGTTCCTGCATAGCGCCGCAGCAGCCCTGATCAGACGGAATGAAGACCTGCACGTTATTCTCGATCAGCACGCGGACCGTCGCAAAATTGATCTCCCGGAACACCGCTTCCATGAGGCAACCAGTCAGCAACGCGACTCGCGGACCGCTCGGGCGATGTTGTGCCATCAGTTGCTGCGCATAGCTGGCGGTCGATTGGGTCACCGCCGGATGTCCGGCAAACAGGAACCGATGCGGCAGCACGCCCCAACGCCGCAGTAATCGTGTCGGAAGCATCGTGAGATTGAAGAGCCAAGGCCGCGCCGCGAGGCCCGCTGCCATGCGGAGCTGGAGCGAGTTACGGGTTCGCCCGGAAGATACGTGCATGTGCCGCGTCTGCTCAAGAATTTCTCCATAAGGAACATTTGCGGGACAGGCCGTTTCACAGGCCAGACAACCGACGCACTCGCGCGTGTACTCGGCCGTCCACGGATCCGGAGCGAGCCGTCCTTCGGATTCCTCACGCCATAAACGCAGCCGTCCGCGTGGCGAATTATTTTCATCACCCGACAGCAGATAGGTTGGGCAGACTTCAAGGCACAAGCCGCAATGTACGCAGCTGGTCAGCATGTCGCGAACGGAGTTGGGCGTTGCGCAGGGCAGCGATGGAGCTGCGGGCGTTTCAGACGAGGTCATAGCGTCGCGAATTCCTGTTCCAGTTGCCGGAGCCATGGCACTTCGACTCCCGAAGGTGCAATGGATGGGATGTGTCTTGACTGCCAGTCGCCGCCGACGGCATGGATTTCTAACGCACAGCGTTCGATGATCTTCGTGATCTTCATCTGAATTTCGGGAGCCGATGTCGGCAGGTTTTGCGCGGAACTCTCTCGAGTCTCGCGGCGTCCAGCATCTAACTCTAGGCTGTTTTTGAGGTAACCATGCACCACGCCGTTGTAGCACAGAACGACGCAGGTCACATGGTTTTCGTGGGCCACCCTGCGGGCCAGTGGAATGGCTTGATCCGGCGTCGTCTTCAACACGAAATCAGGGCAACCATCAACGACAACTAAAGATCTGGATGCAGCGTGCAACTGCAGTTCATGCTGCGCGGCAAACGCGGCCACGTGCTCCTCATAAACGCCAGATTCGTAAGCCGGACAATTCAAGGAGATCCGCAGTCGGCATAATTCTTGGCTGCCTTCCAGAACCACATCGATCGAGTCAAACCAGTGCTGCCAGCAGGTTGCCAGCAGAGCGCCCGCCGCGTGTGAGATTGACGCATAACTGCCCGTCAGAGCGAAGACATGCGTCAGGCCGCAGTCGGGCCGCAACCGCACTACGAAATCGACGGGTTCGCCAAAATCACTCGAAGAATTTAAGAGGAATCGCAACAGATCGTAGCCAGTGGTGGACTTCACAACGCGTTCCCCAATGCGGACGATACGTCCATTGGGCAGTCGCCAGTTCATCCCCGTGATGTTGTCACAATACGGGCCGAAACGCGATGACGCTGGTGCAAAGCCACTGGCCGCCACCTGCTCCCAGAGCAGTTTGTGTTCATCCAGAATCAACGGAAACCGAAGTCCGTGAGCCGCCGCCTGGTCACGGAGTTCAGCGGTCGTCATCGTCGCGGGACAGCACATCACGCCGTCAATGGCATCAATGAACGGTTCGAATGTTCGAGGAACTCTCAGCTTGTCGTCAGTCACAATCGTGCCAGAGCTGTTGTGGCCCGTGTCTCCGTCGCGGGATTCCAAAGACGCCAACTGCTCATCTGCCACTCTCTCGCCGGACAACATCGAGTTCCCTGCTCCAGGACCATCGACAGGCTTTGCACCCGGCCCCGGCCGAAACCGACGTGTCGCAAACACCTTCAGCGGATTCAATTGATGTTGCGGATTGAAGACACCTGGCACGGCCAATTGCAAACGCAACGTATCTTCACCAAAAAACAGTGACATATAGGCCGTCTTGTCGTTACCGATTCCATGTTCTCCCGACAGCGTGCCCCCGACAGCAATCACGCGCTGCATTAAGCGTTTGCTGATCGCTTCAACTTTTTCTAGCTCTCCTGGTTTCTGTGAATCAAACAAAAAATTCGGATGCAGATTTCCGTCACCCGCATGGAACACATTGACGGCTCGAAGTCCTGCCGCATCGGCTTCGTCATAAACCAGTTGGAGCACCTCGGCGAGTGCTCGCTTGGGAATCACGGCGTCTTGGACGAGGAAGTCCGGGCTAAGCTGCCCCATCAGGCCACCGGCAACTTTGCGGGCTTTCCAGAGTCGATTTCGCTGCGTCTCATCGTCGCTGTATTCAACCCCCGACGCGCCAGCAGCGCTGAGCAACTCTGCCACGGCCTTCACGCGGGCGTCGAGCAGCACCGCCGGACCATCGATCTCTGTGACCAGCAGAAAAGTGTCCTTCGGCAGTCCGACTGCCATCGGACTATTTTCTACCATAGCTACGCAGCGCGGATCCATCAATTCGATGGCAACCGGAAACGACGCGTGCGCGGCTAGCGCATGAATGGCTCGCTCCGCCGATTGGAGATCTGCAAACGTGGCACGGTAAGTCCATGCTTTTTCCGGGCGGGGCAACAGCCGCAACCAGAAACGCGTGAATGCGCCGAGCGTCCCTTCGGAACCAACCATGAAACGCTTCCAGTCCTCACGCCACGCACCGCGCCCGCCCGCTGGTCCACCGAAGCGATGCACGCTGCCGTCCAGCAAGACCACTTCGACGCCAAGTACGTAGTTGCTAGTAACGCCGTACCGAAAGCAGTGAGCACCCCCGGCATTCATCGCGACGTTGCCGCCCAGCGTACACACCGATCCGCTGGATGGATCCGGCGGATAGAACAATCCGTACGGGACGAGCGCTGCGTCCAGTTGGTTGAGCACCACGCTGCATTCGACTTCGCACCAAAACCCTGCGGCACAGATCTCCCGCACTTTGCGGAGCGCCGAAGTATGCACCACGACACCACCCTGTGCCGCAACGGGACCGCCCGAAAGCGACGTTCCCGCGCCACGAATGGTCACGGGCATATTGAGGCTCAGCGAGTCCCGCAACAATGCAACCAGCTCGTCAACATCCGCCGGAATCACGACCGCGTCAGGGCGAAACGTCTTATATCCCAGCCCGTCCGCATCATAGCCCGCGAGCTGCGCAGGTGCAGTCAGGACTCGTCCCCGACGAATCGACTGCTTCAGCCGCGAACCTAGATTTGAAACATTCATTCCGCAAATCTCCATCACCATTGATCTGCTCTCGATCCACAAAGTGTCTCAGGTCAGAATGTCTTTCACCATCGACCCCTGACATCGAGACACGGCTCGTCACGCTAACGCTTCAATCCGTCCGGCAGTTCCTGCAACCGTTCGAGTTCAAGGATCTCATGAAAAAACCAAGGGGCCCCTGACTTGCGGCGATATAGCACGCATTTGGTTGGGTATTTCGTGCCGTCATAATCTCTCCAGTCGCTGAAGCGGTAGATGTCGTCGCGCCAGTCGACACGGACCAGTTGGTATGTCTTCTTGTCGAAGTACATGTCCAGTGGCGGATCGACGGTGGCGGTGACTTGGAGCCCTACGACAAGCGTTTCGTTATCGGTGACGTCGGCGATTACTTCGATTTTTGATTCTGGATCAGTCAAGGCACCGAGTGTCCAAGCCCAGGCTGCGATTTTCGCGGGCTCTTCACCGCGTTCCGCTGCATCAATCCACCATGATTTCGGCGGCTCGACCACCGAAGTGCGCGGGGTTCCCGATGCCTCACGAATGGTCCCTGAGTTGTATTGTTCCTTCATGCGGAACAGCTTGAGCAGCTTTGTGTTACCTCCGGCCGCCTCAATGACGTGCTGAACGAGTTCTGCTGCTGCAGGGGATTGCTGAGCGGAGATCTGGGTCGTTGACGCCATACAGATGATCGCAGCAAGCAGGGCTGTCAGCATGTTGTGAAAATAATTCATGGCGTTTTCGTCCTCGGTTGTGTCAGGCTGTTTCCGGACTTGCATTCGCAAATCCGGCGTGGAATTCTGGGGATGGCAGCATGATAGCTGATCCTGTGGTATTTCAACGTCAGTCTCCGGCACACGGAAAAGACAGATCTCGTCAGCGGTTGTCAAACCGCGTGGACTGAAACGACAACGCTGACAAGGAATGCCCAGCACTTGACAACACCGAAGAACATGCGAACCTAGAGGAAATATTGACTTTCTTACCGGAATCTCGATCCTCAGGAGTGTGGCTCATGCTGGGTGTTGTTCCCCGATTCGTGTTGTCGTGCGCGCTGGTCTTCGTTGCTGAATCCGCGGCCACGGCTCAGCAACTGAAGCTGGAACTGAAGAAGGATGATCATATCGCCGTGATCGGCAATACGCTCGCCGATCGCCTGCAGCACTTTGGACATCTGGAAGCGATGCTGCACTCTCGCTTTCCTGAGCACAATCTCGTCGTGCGAGATCTTGGCTTCAGCGGTGATACGCTGACCGAACGACCTCGGTCGGAGAATTTCGGTTCGCCTGATCAATGGCTAAGCAAAGTCGAGGCCGATGTCATCGTCGCATTCTTTGGTTACAACGAATCGTATGCTGGTGAAGCGGGCCTGCCGCAGTTTCGGAAGGATCTCGAGGCCTTTATCGATCACACGCTGGCTCAGAAATACAACGGCGAATCCGCTCCGCGACTAGTGCTCTGTTCGCCAACCGCCATGGAAGATCTGAAGTGGCCACATTTGCCAGACGGCGAAGTTCAGAATAAGAACCTTGAACGCTACACGGCGGAGATGGCGAAGGTGGCGACAGAGAGAAACTTGCCGTTTGTCGACCTATTTCATGACTCCCAGAAGTTTTACAAGCTGACTGCTAGTGATGACAGTGTGCTCCGCAATCTGGATGGTCAGCCGCGTGCGCGTTTTGGCGTGGATAGATCCAAAAATTCGGCTGATGGAACCGTTGTACTGCCTCCGTCGACGATCAATGGCGTGCATTTGACCGATCATGGAAATTCGATGGTTGCCAATTCCTTCGACGCCAGTGTTCTCGTCGATCGTGATCCGCGTCAGCTTGATGCGGGCCGCTTCGAAAATATTCGAAAAGCCGTGCTCGCCAAGAACCACATCTGGCACAACGTCTACCGAGCCACCGACGGTTTCAGTGTCTTCGGAGGTCGCTCGGGCTTGCAGTTCGTCGAGGGACAGACCAATTTTGTGGTGATGCAGAAGGAATTGGAAATTCTGGAAGTCATGGCGGCCAATCGCGACAAAGTTATTTGGGAAGCCGCTCAAGGTCGAGAAATTCAAGCTGACGACAGCAATCTGCCACAGCCGCTAGAAGTGAAAACAAACAAGCCTGGCCAGCTCGAAGACGGTCGCCACAAGTTTCTGGGAGCCGAAGAAGCCATCGACAAGATGACTGTGCATGCGGGCATGAAAGTGAATGTCTTTGCATCCGAAGAGCAGTTCTCAGACCTCGCCAATCCTGTGCAAAGTGCGGTCGATACGGACGGACGTCTGTGGGTCGCCGCATGGCCGACGTATCCGCACTGGAATCCGCTCGAAGCTATGAACGACAAGCTGCTGATTTTCCCCGACGAAGATCATGACGGCGTCGCCGATCGCTGCATCACGTTTGCCGACGGGCTGCATAATCCGACGGGTTTTGAATTCTGGAACGGCGGCGTTCTTGTCGCACAGACTCCGGATATTCTCTTCCTGAAAGACCTCGACGGTGATGACGTGGCCGATGTTCGCGAACGCATTTTTCATGGGCTCGATTCTGCCGACACACATCACACGGCGAACGGTTTTGTGATGAGCCCTGGCGGGAAGTTCTATTTTTCCCGCGGGATTTTCCACGCCGAGAACTTCGAAACTCCCTGGGGGCCGACCAAGCGATTCGGCACCGGCGGAACCGGAGTCTACGAATGGGATCCGGTCACGTTTGACATCAACTTTCATTTCCCGATCGGCCCGAATCCACACGGCGACACCTTCGACCAGTGGGGCAACCAGTTCGCGACCGATGGCACAGGCGGGACCGGCAACTACATCGGGATGCCTGGTCACGGGGCTCCGCGCGAGCTTTACGAAAAGCGAGTTCGTCCGGTTCCGGCGATCGCAATTCTGGACAGCCAGCATTTTCCGGAAGCGAATCGGGGTAATCTGCTGATCGCCAACGTGATCGGGTTCCAGGGAGTGACTCAGTACAAGTTCGAAAAGCAAGGAGCAGGCTTCTTTGCGAAGGAAGTGGAGCCGATTCTCTACTCGTCTGATGGCAATTTTCGTCCAAGCGATATGGAAATCGGCGGCGATGGCGCTCTGTATGTGCTCGACTGGCAGAACCCGATCATCGGCCACATGCAGCACAACCTCCGCGACCCCAGCCGCGACCATCTGCACGGTCGCATCTATCGAGTCACCGCTG
>QWQG01000192.1 GCA_003670925.1 Planctomycetota bacterium
CGTGCCGAACTCCCTGATCGCGCGCTGGAACTGTATCGACAGGCCATCAACAAGGCTCCGCTCGAACCGCAGTATCGAGAGTATCTGGGTGAATACTTGTATCGCCTGCAGCGAAAAGATGAAGCAATAACGGCGTGGCAGGAAATCGCAGCGCATGATCGTCGTCTCAAACCGAATCTCATCCGGCTGTCCGAAGTTCTGAATCGCTTTGAGCAGATCGATTCTGCGTTGGTTGCGATGCGAGATGCCTGCAGCCTCAACCCCGATCCCGTGGAACGCATCAAGTTTGCGGAAATGCTGCGAACTGCTGCTGAGGCCAAAGTGACATCCGGATCCGGTTTGACCGGAGCCATCGGCGCGGTTAACGAGGTAACCAAGACCCCTGCGGAAGTCTCGCCGATGGCTCGGGTCAGACAGGAGTTGCTGACCGAAGCTTTTCAACAACTCGACCTCGCTGAACAGTCTGCCGAATCACAGGACGAACGACAACAGATTGTGCGTGATCGCATCAAAACACTCATCGCAGCCGGCCTGCTCAAAGAGCAAATGACACGGCTCGCGACAGAACTCAGTGCGGGTACCAACGTGACGGCCGAACGCTGGCGGACGCTGGCTCTGTATCAAGATGCCGCCGATAAGTTGCACGACGCTATGGATTCCGCGGCGAAAGTTGTAGAGCTCGATGCACAATCGATCGCTGGCTGGACGATGCTTGCCGACTTGTATGAACGCACAGGCCGACTTGGCGATGGCGTCGATGCCATGAAAAGGTTAGCCGCGCTTGACCGCCGCGGCATCTCCGAGTACCTCAAGAAGATCGCCCGGTTCGAAATTCGTCTTGGTGAGTTCGGTGCGGCCTTGAAAACCGGTCGCGAGGTGATCAAAGCCACGCCCGGCAATCCGGAGGCGTATCAGTTCTTCGCCGACTTGGCGTTTGAAGTCGGCCAGCCTGAAGCGGCCGTTGAGGCATTACGGATAGCGGTGCGTGTTAATCCTGGTGACGAAGCGTCCCTCCGAGCCCTCGCTAAAACCCTCGCGGACGAATTTCAAACTCCCGAGGCGATAGAACTCTACTGGCGCGCTTTCGAAAAGGCTCAGGACCTAGAAAGTCAAACCAACATTGTCATGGCTTTGAGTAATCTCTATCTTCGCAGCAACCAATTCGAGAAAATCATCGAGCGTTTAGAGCTTCGCAGTCGCGAACTAAATCTGCCGACAGAGATGACGCGCTGCATCGCCACGGCGTATTGCGAAGCGGGCGATTTTCGTAAGTCGCGCGAGACGCTGGAACGGTTGATGGTTGAAGAATCAAAGAATGTCAGCCTGTTGACAGAACTCCGGACGCTTGCCGAACAGGAACACAACAGTGCGCAGATGGAGCAGTATCAGCGACAAATCGTCGAGTTGACGAGATCAGATGAGGAGCGTCGTCGGCTGATTGCGATTCTGGCGCAGGAGAGTCTCTATGATGAAGCAGCGAAGGAAAGATTGCGACTGGCCGAGAGTCGCACCGATCGCGTAGAAATTCTGAAGGAGATTGAAATCCTTGTCTCGGGCGGATACGACGACGTCGCGGAGATGCTTTGCCAGCGGTTGCTGCACTCTTCAAAAGATGACTGGGAAGCGTTGAATGCCTACCGCGGCGTTCTGCTTCGCGGCCATCAATTGGCTGAGGCACGCGATGTGAGTCGCAGGGTCCTGCTGCTGGTTGCCGATTTCGACGCTCCGGCAAGTTTCGCGACTTCTGAAAGTGAGGTTTCGTCGGCGCAAGTAGTCGATACTGCGGAATCGTTTTCCGCGTGGTTGACAGAATCGATCGAGAATCCTGCGGGAAGTTTTGGCGCCGTGTATTGTGAATGCGCCGCGTCGCTCATTTTTCGCGTTGGTGCGTCAGCGTCGCAGGCAGACATTGAAAGTGTCTTTGCTCCGCATCTTTCTGAACGAGATCAGCTAAGACTTGCCGCTTATTTGATCCGTGCGGTGACTGTACGATCGCCAGCCAGCAACGAGATCTGGCTAGCGTTAGAGAATTTCCTACAGGGGCCTTCAAGTTCGGCACGGACAGCCGTGCAACTGTTCGAGGCTTGTCAGCGATATTCGGCAAACGATCTTTCTGCCGAGGGCCAGCAACGATTGCAGGCACGAGCGATCCTATTGTTGAAGACGCTCATCAAAGACGCTCCTGACTGGTTGAATCAGACTGCGATTCCCCTGCTCAGTATGGCACCCGACGCAAAGTTCGATCACGAAATTGCGATGCTCGTGGAAGCACAACTCAGGACTGCCAATGGGGTTCCCGAATTGCGATTCTTATGGAATATCACAGGCCGGTTTCAAGAGCCGGAACAACTCCGGTCCGTCATTGCCATTTTGCAGAAACGAGTGGCAACGGAACCTAAGTTTGCAGAACTGTTTGCGGGATCATTCGCCTCCAGCCGAGCTGGATTTGGAAATGCGGACGTGATCGCGGCGCGGCTGAGGCAAGACCCTTCTACCTTGTTAGCCTTACTGGACCTTGTCGAAACAATTGGGGCCTCCGCGGCACAACCGGCACAGCAATCGCCAGACACAAAATTTCTGACATTGCCGGAGATCTTAATCGATCGATTTGGTGACGCTGCAGGAGCAGATATTTCAGGTTGTCTGCAATTGCTGATCGCACTTCATGCGGAGGATCAGGTTACCCAATGGTGTCGGACCAAAGCGACATCGGCATCGCCCCCAGAACTAGTCAGTCTCCATTTGATTCGGGCTGAAGTGGCCCGTCAACTTGACGACGATGTTACCGAAATCTCCGGCCTCATTGATGCGGCAGTGGGTGAGCCACAGAGCGACGACATCAGATTTCTAATTGCAGAAAAATCGGCTCAGCAGGGGTTGATCGACGAAGCCGTGTTGCTCCTAGATTCCATGAACCTCACCGATGCTCGTCGTCAGATTTTCCGAGAAGAATTCGTCCTGCGACACCTGCTCCCGTCGGGACGTACCGAGAGATGCATCATGGCAGCTAATAGGCTGTTTGGTTTACCACTGAATATGGACCAGCAGCGCGATCTGATTCCGGTGTTGGAAAAACTCGGGAAGCAGGACAAAGTTGCCGCGATCCAGGCAAGATCCGGTCGCGGCTCCATGGATCGCCAGTCCCTACTTGGACGACATTTGCAGACCTATGTTGCTGAGGGAAAGCACGAACTCGCCGGCGAAGTTGGCTGGGAATTACTGAAGCTTGCTTCCGGTGGTTCGCTGTTTTCCGGTCACCGTCCTGACGATGATCGCGATGACGGTGGCGAGCGGCTTCAGGCTATCAAAGCCCTGGGGCGACTGAATCGACTTCAGCCATTGATCGATCGGTATGAAGCGATGTTGGCTGCGTCGCCGGATTCGGTGGAATTGCTTGAGGTTCTGGCTGAATTTCATGAAGCGGCCGAGCAGTGGGATCTGTTAGCGGTAAAGCGGGATCGGATTGCATTGCTCTCAAAGAAGGCACCGCCAAGCCTTCGTGCGCGGGCCATAGAACTTGAACGCAACGGAGATGTCAGCGGCGCATGTGACGTCTACCTCACGATTCTGAAGGATGATCCGGAAGCGTTTTCGGAAGAAATGGAAACCTATGTGCAGGCCTTTGGACGAGCCAAACGGTATGCGGATTTTCTGACTGCCGTGCTGAATCTCAAGGCCGAACACTGGAGCGAACATGCGGGACTGATCATCAATGTGATTGCTGATCTGGCGCGCACGAAAACGAATGACGAAGTCGTGCACATGTCGATCCAAACTCTGCTGGCCAATGAGGGAACTCGACGACTTGCGATCGGCGGATTTCTGGCGAGACCCGATGTTGTCGCCGAAGAAAAACTGCTACCCGCAATTCAGAGCGAACTCTCGTTCGAGGACACTTTACCCGATTTTAGGCGTGTTGATGAAACGTTTCTGATTCTGCCGAGTGTAAAGAACGAAGCAAGCCTGAAGACGTTGCATGAGTTTCTGCTTCGGCGAGCGGCAGGGCGTCAGCCCTCCGAGCAATCCCCCGACGCGATGCTCATCTATCTCGATGCGCGCCTTGGACGACGATCGGTCGTGGAATCTCGAATTGCGGAGATGCAAAGCCTGTTGCCGGACAAAGCATTGATTTCCGAGGCGAATCGACTTTACGAGATTCTCGTCCTCAACCGACATTTGAAAGAGATCGGCAGTGACTGGGATTTGGTTCGGCTTACACTGCTTGAACATCTGAGTACGCACACCACGGAAGTTGAAACCCTCGTCGATAC
Organism: Planctomycetota bacterium; assembly: GCA_003670925.1. GTDB lineage: Bacteria > Planctomycetota > Planctomycetia > Planctomycetales > Planctomycetaceae > SXXK01. The sequence goes on from QWQG01000192.1 coordinate 4,272, forward strand.
GATCCTCGAAGAACTCGGTGCCGTCTACGAATCACTTGGGCAACGGCAAAAGGCTCGCGACATTTTGAACCAACGAGTCCAGCGGATGTTGAACAGTACCGGTACGGCAAGCGGCAATGCATCCGAATCGATCCGCGAATTGCTCCAAGCGGGCGAAAAAATTCAGCACTCGGGATTTCCAATCGAAGGCGCTCGCCTGTTGCTGCACGTTACGGCGCATGACCTTGATGAATTCACGAGCGACTTGGATGACGACAAGGCCGTCGCGTTTAAGTCACGCTTCAACGCATCCCAACGCTGGGCGCGGCAACAGATCTCTGCCGAGAAACTAGTGAATTGGTTTGAGATCGCTGTTCAAAGTGCAGCGCAGGTCGTCGGTGATGCGGATTTGGATCCGGGGCATTTCGACCTTCTCTTGGAACTTACCGGCACGACTGATCCTCGAACTCGCGATGCTGCCATTCTGAAAACCGGACGAATGGATAGTGTGCTGGTGAAGGCGATCGAAAAGCAGTCGTTTGACGATGAGAAACTTCGCACGACGCTGACGGGAAATATCCGGACATTGCTGACAGTCGAAAATCCACCGGCTTCGGTGCTTACCATAGCACTGGCCTTCGCTTTGCGAATGGACGATGCGGGTCTTAAGGCGGCAATTGTTGAAAAACTGGATCTGTTGAAGGAACCCTCAACGCCCCACGCTGTTCCAGAGACCGCCAAGGAATCACTAAAGCCGCAGATTCCGGCAGCACTGCGGTCGGCACGGGACGTGGCCGGAGTGCTGGCTGCGAAGATGCTCGTGCCATCGGGAACAGCTTCAGGCACCATCCAACAACTTCTGCAACACGCAGCCGCAACATCAAAATTCATCGACAATCGTCTGGTTAGAATCGCAGTCTTGAACGAGTGTCTTGCCGCGGCGACTCAGGCGAAACTCACAGATCTAGCTGCCACGCTGGAAAACGAACGCAACACGGTCGTCGCTGACCAGATTGCCGCCGTCTCCATCGGTACGCCCGCTTCGATTGATCTGCGTCATGAAATCCGCACGAGGTTGCTCAGGCTGGAAGTGCCGTGATGGACAGAGGTAAATCCGAAGAATTCTTTGATGTCGTTGATGAAGAAGATCAGGTTATTGACCAGGTGGCCCGATCCGAAGTGCATCGCAGGAAGTTGCGGCATCGGGCCGTGCATGTTTTCTTGTTTCGACCTGATGCGTGTCTGCTGATTCACAAGCGGTCAGATACCAAGGAAGAATTCCCATCGGTCTGGACGTCATCATGTTCCGGACATGTGAGTGCGGGGGAAGACTACGATGCAACGGCGGTCCGGGAGTTGTGTGAAGAACTCGGTGTCGACTCCGCCGTTCAGCGGCTCCAGAAGTTTACGGCTTGCGATGATACATCACAGGAGTTCACAGTGCTGTATGGCTGCTCCTCAGACGCGGTTGTCACGCCGGATCCCGAAGAAATTGCCGCAGTGCAGTGGCTGCCCGTTACGAGAATTCAAGACTGGATGACACGATCACCTCATGATTTTTCGCCGGCATTCTGCCTGCTGTTCAGATGGTTCATGCAGAATCTCAGAACTCCAGAAAGCCGCTGACACGTCCGACTGTGATTGTCGCAATCACCAATTGCGCTACCAGCAACAGGAGCCATGTTTTTTGTGAGTTGACCGCATCGGCATTAACTACCTGCGCCGCGATAATGGCACACCACGGAGTAAGGAAACACCAGAGCCGAGCCGCTTCACCCATATTTTTCCCAGACAGCCACAAGCAGATCCAAGTCAAGGCACAGGCGAGCGCGAACAGGCGGCCATTGGTTACACTTTTCGGGTTCGAGACACGAATGCTGCTCATTGCTTGCACGAGCGTGACGATGGCGATCGCTGCCAGAGGCAGACCGACAGCCATGGCAAGTTCAAGTGGACTGACGGCAAACCATGCGGACCATGTGCGAACGGATTGTGCATAGAACCCTGCGTGATTTTCGAGGTTGAGACGCCACACCTTGAACAGGTTGCAGTCGGTCCAGTGTTGCCATGCTTCGCAGGTGATTCCGAATGATACGGCAGCCACGAGTGCCGTTTCTAGCGTCCTGCCACATCGGTCTTTTATACCCATCAATCCGAAACTTGCGGCGAATAACGTCAGCATCACGAGCACCGGCACATGCGCCAAACTCAACAGCAAACATCCGGCCAGAATGAATCCCGAGAGTATTGCCAGCAGCCAACGCATTCTCCTCCGCTCCGTGAGGATGGCAGCGACAGTCACCCACGCTAGGATCATGCCGCTGCATGTGTAGAGCACATCAGAACGCGGCACAAAAATGCCAATCGTGGGTACCGTGATCATCAACGCTGCGGCACGCCATGCGGTCGTTGAATCCGTGAGTCGGCTGGTCAACCCAAATACCGGAATGACGGTCATTGCCGCAAATAGCGTCGAAAGCAATGATGAGAGATGCAATGCCGCAAATTCAGATTTTGAGAGTGGTCGCGCGATCATGCCTGCTGTTTCGACGTCACGAAACATGCGGACCGATTCACGATCCTGAAGTGCTTCCGAAAATCGGACGACGACAGGGTATTGCGCAGTCAATGTCAGCAAACCGCGATTGAGCAGCAATAAACCCGGTGGGTGTGTGCCTTCGTGCAACACGTCGCCTTTGGCAAGGCGCGATTCATAATCAGCCAACATCTGCCGTGTCGATGTCACATTGAACGCCGCTTCATAGAAATAGCCGGACGCGTATTTGTCATATAGAATCCAGATTGGGCGAAGTTCACGATGAGGCGATGGAGCTGCTTGCCGCACAGCGTTGAGCCAGAGAAAACTAAGGCCCGTTAAACCAAGCAGCAGTAGTCCCCGCTGCAGATTTCCGACTTTGTTAATCCGCCGTAGGCCCGTGACACAGAAGGCAACGATCACACTGCCACAAATCAGCGGCCAGATCACTCGGTCCAACGCCTCAACGACGTCCGCTGGCAAAGCATGCCGTGGCCATACCCACTCACCCGCTACTCCCAACGGTGGCCATGGTGCCAACAGCAACGCTGCTCCGATGACCGCGGAAAATAGGATGAGGAGACGGCAGGGCATCAGAAAAACCTTTTTCCACCAGCAACGTGCGTCCAGTTTCCTTCTCGGTAGCTTACCGGAATTCGCAGCGACTAGCCGCCATGCGCAACTTACAACGTCAGGGGGCCAACGTTCGCTGATCCAACTCTCCAGAACAAGAAAAGCCCTTCGATGTGGATGCACTTCGAAGGGCTTTGGAGAGAACCATGACAACCACGTTACGGTTCGATTGGAACAACTTGGTCTTGGATAATCTGACCAGACTCGTGGTCCTCGAGAATGAACCGAATTGATCCGCCGCCGAAACTGCTCGACTGCCTGCTTGGGTTCAGGATATAGTCCGCATCCAACGCTTTTGTGATGCGTTCTTTCACCTGAGCCAAGTGCGCTGTTGTGTACGGATCGTGCTTATCGGCGGACGCCGCTTGCGCAGCTTCGATCTTTTTGACAACGCCTCGCAGCTGTTCAGCGGAAAGACTTGAGATCGCGCGACCAGCCGCACCGGACGATCCTCCAGGCAGAGTCAGGTCGATCAGACGTTCCACGTGTTCCCGTTGGAGATTACGCCGCAGACTGGAAATCAGTGGCTTGCGGGCGGAGTATTCGCCTTCGGCCTTGGCATCCAATTCGGTCCAGATCGAACCGGTCACCGCGTTGAGCATCTCGGGCAGCGTCATACAATCCTGATCGGCTGGGACACGGGTTTCATTGTCATAGACTCTTTTCAACGTGGTCGGATTCATCAGGCCGGTCAGCACTGATGCCTGAATGCCCATAATCCGATCATGAATCGGCCACGTTGACTCTTCCATCATGGATGACGAAACGTCCGACCATTTGTCCAGACCCATCGCGGTTGTCAATTCTGGTGTCAGACCGAACGAATCATCTTTAAAAGCGTTGGAGGTCACAAAGTTTAGGGCCTTCCGCTGCTGTTCGACGGGCACAACCACGATCGGATTGCGCCCATTTGGGTCGCCTTTCTTGTCTCGATTTACAAATGCTCCGCCGACCCAATTGGACATCATCGACAGCGATCGCGTTTGCAGTGACAGTACCAATTCATAGCCATACCGAATCCGATCCCAGCTGTCACCATCTTTAATAAAGGTTGTCAACAGGCGTTCGCGGTGGTGCTTTGCCAGTCGCATCTGTTCTTCCGCAAAATCTAGGGGGTCTTTTGTGAAGTCGTAGCGGCGTGCCAGCGGATCAGGGCCTCCGGTGTCTTCATCGGTCGCGAAGACAAGTTGCGGTTCGGCAACTCGAGCCAAAATGGGTTTCAGGTCTGCGAATGTGTAGCCGTATTCGATGGCCCACATGTCGTACGGACCAACGCCACTCATGCAGTAATCGCCTTGCAACGCCCCGGAATCTAGCCGGATGTTTGCACCGATATAGTCCATCACAGATCCAGCCAGTTGCTGCTTACCTTTGACAGCATCGCTGTTGATTTCTGCGAGCGTATGCACACTCGAGGCTTTGAAGTTGTGTCGCAGGCCTAGGGTGTGTCCCACTTCGTGAGCGACCAAATGCGCGACCAGAGGTCCGACGAATGATTCGGGCATCCCGTCCAACATTTGTTCCTTAGGCTCTTCCTTTTTCGGTTCTTCCTTTTTCTCCGCTGGCTTTTCTTCCGTCTTGACAACGTCGTCGGAAGCCTCGGCTTGCAGCATATCGAATGTCATCCGCATCACAGCCAGGTCGAAGGAGATTCCTTCGCCAGCAAGACACATCCCATTGACTTGGCTGGATCGTCCGACAAGTCCATCAAATTCGTCATCACCCAGCATCTTGGAATCGACATTGGACATTGGGTGGCCGGCATACGGCAACTCAGATTGCAAAGCAATCTCGCGTGAAATGGACTTCCGCATTGAAGGTGGAGCCAAGCGAATCCGAGGATCCCATTCAGGATGATCGGCCAGCCATGCCAAAGTATCAGGGCCGTAGCCTTCCATGGCGACTGCCGGCAGGGATTCAGTAAACTGCTTCTGATAATGTCGAATCCAGCCGTCCGTCAGGATAATGTCAGCGTCTAAAATCTGGCCGGTGAGCGGATGCACGCGGCTCGGACCGATTGCCGTTCCAACGTCGTTATTCAGCCAGCGCACAAAGTTGTAGTTCACATCTTCCGGATCTTTATCCATGTGGGCGCCGGAAGCTGCGTCTTGGTAGTAAACTTCGATCGCGTCAGAGATACCAATTTTCTCGTAGGCTTTGTTCCACGCCAAAATGCCTTCACGCACCCAACGCCGATAGCGGACGGGCGTAGAGTGTTCGATATAGAACACGATCGGGTTCTTCGGTGGACTTAATTGCAGCTTCGGATCTGCTTTTTCTAAATGCCATCGATTAATATAACGAATGTGGGTTTCCCGGTCGTCGTACTTCGCTAGATCCGTAAACGTCGTCGTGAAGAATCCGATCCGACTGTCGGCGACGCGTGGTTGGTAACCCGTGCTGTCCGGAATGTCACTGATCGAATAGTGCAGGATCTTGAGGACACCTGAATTGTCAGGCACTTCAAACGCGATCTCAACATTGTTTTCAAAGGCCTTTGCGGTGTGAATTGAGTAAACACCACTGCGCGTCAAACCATAGTTGATTGCCGCAGGCGAAAAACTTAACGACGGATTATTCACAAGCATCGCATCAACATCGATCACCGGGCCACCGTTTGGTCCCATGGTGACAATCGGCACTTCCATCAGCACGCGATCGGTAAACAGACGCTTCACGGACGATTCTGCTTCCTTATCGCCAGCCGCACGATACTCGATCATGGGCGTCATCAACGCCAGATGCTTGTCGTATTGTCGCCAGTACACGTACACATCGCCCGCCTGCAAGCCAGCGTAAGTTTCTCCGCTGGCAACCGTCGTGGCAATAAAGTATTTCTTCTGCGCAAACCCGCGGGGAAGTTCCGCGAACATCTGACCATCTTTTTGCCGTGTCCACAGCGTATACATCGGCTTAATGTTGGCTTTGGTCACGACTTTTTCATAGCCCTCAAGCACCTTGTCTGATGGCGGATAGTCGGGCTTCGGCGGTTCCTGAGCCATTGCTTGGATCCCAAGCAGTGCCAGCATTGAGGTGGCCGCCAGACGCTGCCAGTAAGTAACATAACGTTGCATGTTTTGCTTTCTTCGATCGATTTATTAGATTCGGAGTGCCCACCCGCTCTGATGTTCCCTGCTGAAAACTGTTCACACTCAACTCTTGAGAGCCAACCTCTCGTTAAGTTCAGTTGTGCCAGTTCGCGTAATTACGCAAACTTCGGCTTACACCAAGGGTTCCCTCTCGCAGTAATGCCTCCATGTTCCCAATAATACACGGATTTGGGTAAATAGGAAACGTTCTCCACCTGACTTGAGGGGTTCTGGAAAAATCTTGCCTCGGATTTTGCTGCAACTCATCCACGACACGGATTCAGCCTAGCCGATAAACCCGACCCTGCCGTGACAGCCGCTAAAAGCTTGTCTATCCTTGGCGTGCCTTGTGATCTTGGCATCAAATGCCTAGCCTCTCTGTTGTTCACCGACCGCATTTGGTTTTCAAAAGCGAGGACGGTGCCATGGAAAAAGACGTTTGTCACAAATATCCCTAACAATTTTAGCGTTGAGTCTGTGCCATGCTGTCCGTAGGTGATGCACTCGCATTCGTGCTCTCCAAAGCACTCCTCGGTGCTTCAGAGACCGTGCAACTTTCGACCGCGTTGCATCGGGTGCTTGCGGTGGATCTGCTGACGCCGCACGATTCGCCGCCTTTTCATAAATCTCTCATGGATGGCTTCGCCGTCACCACTTCAGCGGCTCATGATCAGGAAATGGTCCGCCTTGCGGTTGTGGAGACAATCACGGCCGGAATGGTGCCGTCAAAAGCCGTGACGATAAATAACGCCGTGCGAATCATGACGGGAGCCACTCTGCCTGCCAATTGCGACTGCGTTGTCCCGATCGAGCGGGTTCGGTTTAATGAAGCGGCCCCGGATCACGTTGACATTCCGCGTGACGCCATTTTCGCAGAGGCCAATCTCATGCGTCAGGGCAGTGCCGCTCGACAAGGTTCTCAATTACTGGCTGCAGGGACACAACTTCAACCGCAGCAGATTGCGGCGTTGGCTGAGTTTGGGCAGGCGCGTGTTTCGGTGTACCTGCGACCGACAGTCGCAGTCCTTGCGACCGGCGATGAATTGATTGCCTGCGATCAGCCTCTGCGACCCGGCGCAATTCGGAATTCAAACGAACCGATGTTGCTGGCGCAAGCTGCAACGTGCGGCGCCTGTCCCGTCGCGCTGGGTGTTGCTCGGGACACTGTTGCCGACCTGTCCCGAGGAATCCAGCAAGGGCTGGAACAGGATGTGTTATTACTGAGCGGCGGGGTTTCGGCAGGCACATTGGATCTGGTGCCTCAGCAACTGGCAGCGGCCGGGGTCGAGCAGATTTTTCACGGTGTTGATATGAAGCCTGGAAAACCGCTGTGGTTCGGAATACGACGTGGTGCATCACGCACGACGCTGGTATTTGGATTGCCGGGGAATCCCGTGAGTAGCCTAGTCTGCTTTGAACTTTTTGTGCGGCCTGCTCTGAGAAAAATGTCCGGCATTGCTCATCAAAACCCAGCAGGTCTAGCGGCGCGGCTCAGTCAAGCGTACGCCGTCAAAGGCAGTCGCCCTGTGTACCAGCCTGCAGTAATTTCTGTCCACGAAGGGCAACTCCATGTTCGTCCGGTCGCATGGAACGGTTCCTCAGATCTCAAAGCGACGGTTGAAGCCAACGGCATGGCACTGATGTCTTCCGCTCACGGCTTATATGCTGCTGGTGAATTGGTTCCCATCTGGTTCTGGGGCGATGGCCGCATCGGCTGATTGTTTTTATCTGGAGTTCGCGGTGCGTCGGTGTTGTCTACAATGCGGTTTTTCCGTGACAGAGTCTGACAGAGTCTGTCCGAAGTGTGACGCGCAACTGCTTCTTCAGACGGACGGATCCACCACGACATTTGACATCGCACACGGCAAACAGCGAATTCACGAGGCGATCGAACAGCTTCGGTCAGCCGTCGCACAGCATCAACGGAGCACGACGCAGTTCCTGCGGGTTGTGGTGGGGGGCGATCGTATCCGGCACGCCGCGTTGCAAGAACTGCGCGTTATGCAATCGCACGGAACCATTTTTCAGTTTGGCCAAGACGACCGGAATCGAGGAGCCTTAATGATTGTGCTCAAGCGACCTGAATGAATTGGGGAGCCCACGGTCTAGTCTGCGGATACTTCATTCGTCAACGTCGCAATTCGCCATGCTGAGTGCCCCAAGTTGTATGCCGCCAGCCCTGCGGTGCATCGACTCCACGACGAAGCAATTGCGTCCCGAATTCTTTGCGCGATACATCGCCGCGTCAGCAAGTGCGAACAGTCGTCTTCCGAACTCATCTTCAATGCCCTGCACGCATCCCTCGGCAAGCCCAACACTCGCTGTTACGGGGATCTGCTGACCCTCAAATGAGACGACAGCTGCTTCAATTCCAGCGCGAATTCGTTCCCCAACGATCGCCATTCCCTCGGGAGTGGCATCTTCTAAAAGAACGACAAACTCTTCACCGCCGTAGCGTCCCACTAAGTCGGTCTCGCGCATCAGGCACGTCAGTGTTTCCGCGATCAATTTGAGGGCAGCGTCACCCGCCTGATGGCCATGTGCATCATTGACTTGCTTAAAGTGATCAATATCGACTACCGCGAGTCCGATGGACTGACCGCGAACACGATGTAAGGCTATTTGCTCCTGCAATCTCTGAGCGAAGAAGGCTCGATTGCAGACGCCCGTCAGGGCATCCATCCGTGAAACCTGCAAAAGATCGGTTACCCGCCGCTTGAGTCGACCGTTTTCTTCAAGTAGTTCTGACGGTACATCTACCGCTTGTTCAACGTCGTTGACCATGATCGCATAGCGGGATAATTGATCGAGAGCATCTTGTAACACATCGCTGGCAGACGGCATTTTTGGCGGATTAATGTCGAACATGTTCGCCGAGCTTTCCAACTGC
>QWQG01000053.1 GCA_003670925.1 Planctomycetota bacterium
GGGCGAACACACGGCATTCCAGGAAGTGCAGATCAGGAAAATTCAGTCCAAATGAGTCTCATCATGCGTGCCATGGCTGGCCAAATCTTGCGGATTAAAGAGCAGGCATCGCAGAAAATCGTAGCGATTTTCTGGAAGCCCTTTGCTGTGAAGGTGTAAGTCATGCCGACCTTCCCAATCTTCTTCAACGTGCTCTCTGTGGCTTTCACGGCCAGCCTTGTGTTCATCGACTCCGCGGCCGCACAGCCGCGGTTTGACTATCACTCGATCCGTGGTCGCCAGCCGTTGTTAATGGCTACGAAGCGATGTGAGGGTGAGACGGACTTCGAGTTGCGCGGCAAGTCCCGTGCGCAGGACATGCGAAACTTCGGCGCATTGTGGAGCGGTGATGCGCATCTCTTATGGGATGGCGTTGTGGGTGAGTCGTTGCAGACTTCCTTCGAAGTGGATGCGGCAGGCGTCTACGACCTTGTGCTTCAACTGACGATAGCCCCCGACTACGGAATCCTAGATGTGATGCTAGATGGGACTGACGTCTGCCAGTCCATTGATACGTACAACGCACAAGTGGGTTTGGCGCCTCTGCTGACAATCTCTGATGTGAGTTTGGCAGTTGGGCGGCAAGCGATCACGTTCAAGCTGACCGGCAGCAATGTGCAGGCTCAGAAATTTCAGGCCTCCAACTACCTGATGGGACTTGATTATTTGGAACTCAAACGGAAAGACAATTCGCTACTTGTCGCTCCCGTGGCTGACATCTCAGGGAGTTTGGCAGATTCGGACGCATTTCCACAGCAGGCCTTAAAGGGCGCGCCGCTTTCCACTGACGAACTCACTGCGACGATGAAGCAATTCTGTTTCCGGTGTCATGGCGGTGAGGCGACGGAAGCGAAGCTTGATTTGAGTCTGTTTGGAACGCGTGAAACACTCCTGACTCGAATCGAGGACACTCAGCGGATTCGCGATGCTGTCGCGCGCCGTGAAATGCCGCCCAAGGATGAACGTCAGCCGCCAGATGCAGTACGCGCCCGCATGTTGGCGACCGTTGATGCCGTGATTAGCGATTATCTCAAAGATCATCGTAGCCATTCTCCGGTCGTCATGCGGCGTTTGAATCGTTACGAATACAGCAATGCCGTCCGCGACCTGCTGCAATTGCGGGGTGACGTCTATCCGTTACCTGAGAAAACGATTCGCGTTGACAACCTGTACTTCGACCCTGCATCAGGCCGTTTCCCGAATGCGGTCCGTGTGAGCAATCGCACGATGGGGAAGGAGCAGATCGAGGAAAAAATTCTCACCAGTGTTTCGCCGTTTGCGATCGATCTGCAAGCTGATGGCGGGTTCAATAACCGTGGTAATCAGTTGAGCGTATCACCCATCCTTTTAGAGAGTTTTCTGACACTGGGCCGGTCGATCGTAGACAGTCCAGAGTTCGACGCGTACTGCAAAATTACAGACTCTTTCTTCACTTCACCACAGGATGCCACGCTGGAGCAACAACAGATATTGGCCCGCATGCGGCTCCTACCGTTTTTGGAATTGGCTTTTCGGAGTCCGGTCGAAGAGGCCGTGCTGAATCGTTATCACGGCTACTTTTCGCAATGTCTCACAAAAACGAATTCGTTTTCCCAGAGCATGAAAGATGTGGTGGCGGGCGTCTTGGCATCGCCCCGATTCATCTACATTTCGGAGTCTGCTTTCGAAGACGGTGATGTGCCACTGAACGCGTACGAGCTGGCGACTCGGTTGTCGTTCTTTTTATGGAGCAGCCTGCCCGATGAAATCCTGCTGGCTGCAGCTCGCGATGGCTCACTGTTAAAGCCCGATGTACTAGACTTGCAAACACGCCGTATGCTCGAGGACCCTCGCAGCCAAGCCTTGGCTCAGAATTTTGCGCGACAATGGCTGCGGCTGGACCAACTGGTGACGGCCGTGCCAGACATTGAGCGTTTTCCGCAATACTATTCGCGGATTGGCTGCGAACAGTGGGGCTTTGGACTGCAGATGATGGTTGAACCGTTGCTGTTGTTCGAAAGCATGATGGTTGAAGACCGTTCCGTGATGCTCTTGATCGATTCAAATTATACTTATCGTTCCGATGAGCTGCAGGCGTGGTACGGTGCAGATCTGCCGTTTGCCGACCGGGAAAATCGTAATCGTTTCAATACGGAACGCCAGCAGTTTAGCAAACGCCTCCTGACCGATCGCCGTCAGGGAGGTGTGCTGACCGCTGCCGCGACGCTGACCATGACTTCGTCGCCGCTGCGTACGAGTCCGATCGCGCGTGGTGCTTGGGTGGCGACCGTGATTTTTAATCAGCCACCCCCGCCCCCGCCAGATGTGATCCCGCCTATTGAAGCAGATGACAAAGTGATTGAGGCGCAAGGTCTGACACTCCGCGAGCGATTGAAACAGCATCAGGTAAACGCGTCGTGTGTCGCCTGCCATGCCAAAATCGATCCCCTCGGGTTTGCCCTAGAGAACTTCGATGCCATCGGTCGTTGGCGAGATCATTACAGTTCCGGACTTGAGATTGATGCCACGGGTGAACTGTTTGGTTCGATGCCATTTCAGAATGTCGTCGAGTTAAAAGATCAATTGCTCGCTCATCCAGAATTGTTCCTGCGTGCTTTTTCTGAGCACATGCTGTCCTATGCAATTGCGCGAAAACTGGAACTCGAAGATGCGCCTGCGGTCGACGAGATTCTCTCTAAAGTTTCTACCGATCACGGCCAGTTTTCTACTGTGATTCGTTCCATTGTGCAGAGTCATCCGTTTCAGAATTAAAAGTGTGGCCGACCACTCCGTGGTCCGGTCTTATCTCGCTATGGGAAGTTTGAGACAGAAGGACTCAGCATGAAATCATTACAACTGTCCCGCCGAACTGTCTTGCGAGGCGTTGGTGCAACACTGGCTCTGCCGCTGCTGGATATCATGTCGCCTAGCTGTTGCCGTGCGGGTTCGTCATCGCAAGCCGGGGTGACTCCGCCGCGGCGTGCTGCCTTTTTCTACATTCCGAACGGCGTGGTACAATCTGCTTGGAATCCGGTCGATACGGGGGAAACGTTTACGCTCAGCCCCACGCTACAGCCGCTGGAAACAGTGCGTGAGCATGTTCTGGTGCTGAGCAATATTGGTCGTGTGAAAACACCTGGCACCGATGGTCACGCTCAGGCCAGTACCTGTTGGCTCAGCACTGCGGCGCCGGACGAACTGTCACCGGACGGATATCCGCTGAAACGAACGATTGATCAAGTCATCGCCGATCATACTGGGCACGAAACGGCTTTTCGTTCGCTGGAACTGAGCTGTAATCCGTACGCAGACAATCGAGAATCGATCTACTTCGATAATATCTCGTGGTATGGTGGTAGTCATGTGGCCCGTTCACTGCGGGATCCACAACAGGTCTTCAACCGTTTATTTCGCGTGGAACAGCACATATCGAGTCGGAGTGTGCTGGACCTCGTCATGCAAGACGCTCGATCACTGAATCCACGCCTTGGGCAGCGCGATCGTGAGAAGCTGGAAGAGTACACGCAAGCCGTGCGGACGGTGGAGCAGCAGATTGAACGTGTGCAGCAGCGGCAGGACGATATCCGCCAATTGAATCCGCAAACTCCTGTCAAGCCGTGGCAAGCCATGCACCGTGACGAGTTCATTCAGGTGATGGGTGACCTAATGATTCTGGCACTGCAGACAGATCTCACGCGCGTCGCCACCCTGATGACGGCCCCCGAACGCTGGTCCTCACCACTGAAGGTGGAAGGCTGGTTTGAACGTCCGATCGAACATCATTCTTTGACCCACGGTCAGGCAAATGATGGCGTTCGTAACGACCTTGCGAAGCTCGACCGTTTCCATCTGGAGCAGTTTGTGCACCTCGTGCAAAAGATGGCAGCTGTCCCGGAAGGCGAAGGGAGCCTCTTGGACAATACGATGTTCATGCTTGGCTCAGGTCTCAGCAGCGGCGAACTTCACGAATGCACCAACCTACCCACCTTGATCGCCGGTCGCGCGGCTGGCCGACTCAAGACAGGTCAGCATGTGCGCTATCCTACAGGGACGCCGATCGCGAATCTCTGGGTGACGCTGGCGAACATCATGGGAATCAAACAAGATCGCTTCGGCGACAGCACCGGCCCGCTTCAAGAAATTGAAGCCGCTTGAAACGACTCGGCTTTTGCCGTCTGGTCACCTGAACTCAAGTGGATACGGCAATCGTTATTTGTCAACGATGCTAATCTTGGCAGTCTGCCTTGGCTTTTGTTGGGCGACATGACGACTGGCGGCTAACCTACCCAATCGCAATTCTGGTTGCTGATTGAGAAAATTGGGACTCCCGACCAAGCACCGGCTGCCGCGTTTCTAACGACCTGCCTGAACGCAAAGTTCAAAAGCCTCCCTAGGTGGGAGTTTTCGTGGAACCATGAATCCTTCGCTGGGACGTGAAGCGTAGACTTCAATCGATTACCAATACCCCCATTGCTGCGTGCTGAGCACATACAGTCCGAGGATGAAGTTTGCCGTGGCATGCATGACGATGCATGCGGTCAAACTTTTTGTTTTCACCGCGACGCCGTACATCAGGATTCCAAAGACGGCTGCTGCCACGTAATCGACGGGTGCGTGAGCCATTACGAACATTGCCGTGACCACGACGAGACTGAGCCAGTGAAACTTGCCGAACGGAACTTTCCAATAGTCGCCATCGATGTCGCACAAAAATCGCATCAGGAATCCCCGCCAGAAAATCTCTTCAACCAACGGCACTACGATTACCAGTCGCAGAAATCGCAGGACTACGATGAACCAATACCAGAACGCCTGATTTTGGGTGATGAGCACAGGATTAAAACCGTCGGTGCGGGGGGAAAATCCGAGGTAGCTCAGTGGTCCCAGAGCCATCTTGAATTGCACGAACAGGAACCCTGGCGCAATCCAGACTGCGATGCCCAAAATTCCAGCCCCGATGGCCCAACCGATGCCGCAGAACGGGCGAAAATCATAATGTTTCCACGACATGAGCAATACTTGCAAGCTGACGACGGTCTGTAGAGGATAGAGCCAGAGTTCCGGTTGACGCCGCCACCAGGCACTGGAATCTTCTGTGGATGTGAAGCCGATGGCACGCAATCCCTCGAGCAGCATTAAAAATCCCATGAACACCATCAGTGGTGCCACATGAGCTGTGGTCTTGGGATTCGTGGCTGGCGGCGGGGCACTCATTATTCAGAATTTTTCGTGTGGATGTGTTGGACTCCGCATCACTCGCCACCGGAGCGTTTTTGTTGATGCCATGCCGCTTGAGCAGCCTCTACAGCCTTCGGAGCAGACCGTAAAGTCATCGGTCACGCCACGTGTCGGAACTCAAGCAACTTGCACCGCGGAAGCAGCATTGCCGGCGATACCGCGGAATCATAGATAGACGCAGAAATTCGCTATCGGATCAAATAGCGTTTCGCATCGTTGACGGTTTTCGGGTCGCGGACTTCGAGGAGTTTCATGTTGGTTTCTGCTTTGACGGCATCTTCCGTTGCTGTCCGCGAGCCATCGGCGGCGGGTTCAGTTTTTTCTTGGCTGCAATAATACAGGTACCTGACGATGGCACGACGGATGGCCGGAATGTCGTAGTTTTCATCGCTGTACATTGTCATTAGACGATCCTGAATGGACCAGTCTTTCCATCGCGCGAGGTCGGTGATCACCAGATCGGCCATTTCTTTTCGTTCGAGCAATAAGTGCATGGAATGCTGCAGGCGATCCTTTGGTAAACGATTTGGTTCATACGTCCACATGAATCGCAGCGCCTGCATGACAGCGTAGGTTTCGCTGAATGGCAGGGTGATTTCTTTACCGTCCTTATTGATCGCGGTCTTGCTCAGGATTTTGACCTCTTCTAGTTTCTGCAGTCCTTCTTCGCCGGCGATCATCATGTAACCCGCCATGACCCCTTCGATGCCAAGTCGAAAGTCGCCATCGAGCGTTACGATTTTCTTTTCCAAAATTTCCGCGTCTGTGGGATGACCACAGATGCCTGCCAACATGCCATAGAAGCCCACGCGCGTCACGGGTGTCTTTGGATTTTGCAACCAGCCTAGGATTTTTTCCCGAGGCAGCTGATCTTTAAGTGGCACGATCACTTCGTACGGAGCGGACGCGAATTCAGCAAACGCATCATTCGAAACTAGCAGATCTGGATGCTCGAAGTAGTCGAGAAAATACAAGAGTCGCGCGGCTTGGGCGTTGGCGTCTTTCACCCCCGGTGGTATTTTCGAAAGATATGTCCAAGAGGCTTCGGTCACTTCCGATGGCACGTGCCAGTCTTCGAGGCGATTATCTGGCCCCATGAGCGTATAAGTACTCGTGTCGCTGCCAGCGATATACTGTGGCATGACGATAACCTGACCTTTTTGAAAACGATCCCCCTTGGAAAAGGCGACGTCCAAAATTTCAAACTTTGACGAACCGCTACGTAGGCTCACGGGCTTTTCACCCTCCAGCCATTTTCCGCGCAGCATGTGATCGCACTGTCCGATCTGTTCGGACATCATGAGGGAAGGTGCATCACAGAATGGGCAGGCGCATCCAGCACCAGCCGTGTTCATTGTGCCAGTCGCCGCGACAATGGTCGCGACCAGAACTGTCGAAAGTAGTGCAATTTTCATAGCCCGTGTCCTGAATTCCATGTTTCAAACGACTCAAGGTTTCCTTAACATTTTACCCAGCCACGCCCGGTTTGGCTGCTGAAACATCTGCCGAACTTAGGCTTCTCAGGATTTTTGCCGGATTGCAGACTTTGGTCTACAGTCGCGGGTGCTTAGGATGAACAGGCAGGTCCGTCGTCTGGTCTGCTAGCCGATATACTCCGCGCGGGTCTGATGAGATGTTTGGTTGTAGCCGGATTCGTCCGAATTCGGCCATGAATAATGCAGAACTCCGAATTCTTGCGAATCCGGCTACACGACACTTGTGCCCGCGCGGAGTATAACTCGGATTCAAGTCACCAGGCTGCAGGAATCGCCCTCGCCTCAGCGCGTCAAGCTCTAGGAAATTGATCGTCCATGCCGACCAAAAATCGCTATCAGATGCCCGACTTGTCGGTCCAGCTCACAGATGAACTCATCATGCGGCATATCGAACGCGGCAGTCGCGTGATTGACCTTGGCTGCGGCGATGGGCGGCTCATGCAGCGTCTGCAGGATGAATTGGGTTGCACGGCGATGGGCGTCGAAGTCGAACATGCCAACATTGTGTCGGTTATCGAACGCGGTCTTCCGGCGATTGAAGCGGACCTCAACGAAGGACTGGTCGATGTCCCGAATGATAGTTTCGATTACGCGGTGCTTAGCCAGACATTGCAGCAGGTTCGTCATCCCAAGAAACTCCTGTTGGAGATGTTGCGTGTCGCGCATCGAGCTCTGATCGTTGTGCCGAATTTCGGGCATTGGCGCGTGCGACTGGAAGTACTGCGGCGTGGCAGAACACCGATCACACACGCACTGCCCTATGAATGGTATGAAACGCCAAATGTCCACTTCATGTCGATGAAGGATTTTCGCGACCTGATGGACGGCATCGGCCTGCGGATTGTGAAAGAAAGCCCCATTATTCGTGGTCACGCCGTCGATCGCCTGATGGGTGCCAATTTGCGGGCGGATAGTGCGTTCTATCTGCTGGAGCGCGATCCGGGACGAAGCCTTACAAAACCGGCAGAAATTGCCGTTCACGCATCCTGATGGCGAAATCAGAAGGAATTTACAGCTTTTAGGCGTAACACATTCCCGATTCAGACGTGTCAAGAGCAGCTCGTCTTGACCCTCAAGCCACCCCCGCGATACCGTTAGCCGCATACCGCCTGAGATGTTGTGCGCCATGGATGGTTCGCGATCTCGGAGTGGAGCGTTTAAACCGGGCTGGCTCACTGCATGGATGCTTGTCGCGCCACTTTGCTGATTCTGCTTGCTGCAAGCTGCCGGGCAGTTGTTGCGCAGAGTGGTTTAGCAGTGGATGAGCCCCCGAGCGAGACCCGGCCGCCTACGATGCTGCTCGTTCTCGTTGACGGGCAGGTGATCTCTGGTCACGTCACGCCTCGGCCCGATGGTTACGACATTCAGGTCTCCGCTGGGCGGATGTTTATCAATTCCGATCGTGTGCGGTTTGCGGCTGCAAGCCTGCCTGACGCCTACGACCGCATGCGGAGTTCACTTCCCGAATTCACTCCAGCCAATCACCTTGAACTTGCGCGGTGGTGCCTTGGCAACAAACTGCATACTCAAGCGCGGCGCGAAGTGCTTGATGCACTGCATCTGGACCCTAATCGTGACGACGCGAAGCGGATGCTGCGGGCGTTGGAACGCGTCGGCGAACAGTCTCAGCCGGCCCTCACGGGCTCGGGGTTGACCGAGTATCCATCGCAAGCGGAAATTCAGCGGCCAGCGATTGAAACGCGATCTCTGGCTGGACTGAATCGATCTGTCGCACATACTTTTGTGCGTGACATCCAACCGCTGTTGATGAACAAATGCGCGACCTCGGGTTGTCATGGTCTGGGCGCGAAGTCGCAATTTCAGCTCGTCTCGACGCATCGCGGTTCAACTCCGGCGATTGCCGAACGCAACCTTGCTGCCGTGTTGAAGCAGCTAGATTTTTCGAATCCGCCGACAAGCCCGCTCCTGAAAATTGGAGAGCAGGCGCATGGCAACATGGCCTCCAGTGCCTTTTCAGGGCGATCGGGAGCAATGCAGTTCAGCGTGTTGCAGAATTGGGTACGGCAGGCGTCGCACGATATTGCGCCGGATGCGATGGCAGAGGCGGCGGAGCAGGGTAGGGGGGGGGCGGAGTTTTCTAAGTCCGGAATTCGCCAAGTCGCTGCCATGGATGAATCGGGAGGCAAAGTGGAGATGCTGCGAACGCCGGAGGATGTCCCCGGAAATCCACACGCACGCCAACTGTCAACAGATGACACCGACGGAAGATTTCTACGGCAAGCGAAGTACGCCAATCGTCGGGATGCGTTTTCACCGGATGAATTCAACAGCCGTTATCACGGCAATGCGACAGGAAACTCAGGAGCGTTAGTAGAACAGGCTCAGTCGATAGACACCGAGAATATTGAAGCTCAGGTTCCCTGAGCAGATTTGAAGTAACACATTGGAGACGGCGTCAGGAACCCATCGTGCGGAGCGTGCATTGAGCCACGTGGCGATTAGTTCCGAAGACATTTTCCAAAGTCGTTTCGAAAGGAAATACCAAATGGCCAGCAAGTTCATCATACTTTCTGTCACGGCTGCAGTCTTCTGTGGAGCAGGCTGTTCGAAGAATCGCGGCTGGCTGTCGCGCAACGATTATGCGGAAATGCAGGATCCGTTTATGGAGCCTGACAGTGCCGTGGCGAAGTCGAGCGTTGGGAAATCGAAAGCCTCCGGACGTGCTAGTTTGGACAATTTCGATCCGTCACTCGCTGAAGGCCAGGGGCACACGTCTGAGCCGAGTAAAATATCCACGGGAACGACAGGACCGAAACCGATTCGGCAGGCAGTTGCGTCGCATGGGGTGACCGAAAATGGCCGGCGTGTTGCGGCTGCAACATATCCTGAGGACGTCGTTGAGGACGCACCGCGTGAGAATGGGGCCAACATCCAACGGACGGCTGGCGTCACGTCATACTCTGGCCCCGCGTTGTCGGACTTTCTGCAAAAACGCACGGCAGCCTCTCGCGCCGCCGCGCCTCAAGTCGCCACCAAAGTCGATGAACTTCCCACCCGGACGGTGTCTTCAGCCAACGTTGCCGCACAGAATTTGGTCAACCCCGCGGCGATTCGGGCCGCACTCCCGACGATCAGTCCAGAAGCCGAGAGCTTCAGTAATTTTCTAACCGACACATCCGAGAGTGTGCCGCAGACCGGTCAGGCAGCAAATCCGCAGGTTCAGGACACTGCCAGCGAAGCCCGTGATTTTGTGTCGTGGGCCGAACAGAAAAAAGAGGCCAATCTGCGTGCAGCAAGCGTGGCGCGCTCAAGGCAAGAGTTGCGGCACAAGATCCGTGAGACGAACGACACTGTGCTAGCCCCTGAATTCGAGGATCTAGGTGACGACCTCGCGATGCCGTTAATCGACAAGCGAGGCGGGCCACCTGTTGCAGCGGCATTATCAAAAGCGAAAGCACCGGCAGCGAACGATCTCACCACGGCGGAGAATCCGTTCGCCGATTCTTTTACAGAATTTCACTCCAGTGGTTCGACCGCGTCGAAAGGTACACCCCCAAAGCCTGCCGCCCCCGCCACAGCCCGATCGACTTCAAACCCAAATTCACTGGATGACAATTTTCGCATGGATACCGGTTGGAAACCAGCCCACATGACGCGTCCGTAACTTAGGCCTTAAATATCTTTTCACGACCTGTGGTGACATTTTTTGTCGCATTGCGGGTGTCGAGCACGAGGAGCGAATGTCGCACAATGTGCTCGTAATTGAATGCCGTGTGATCAGTGGAAATTAGCGCACAGTCCTGCGTTGCAAGGAACTCGGCTGTCAACTCTGTGCTACTCATCGCCGGAAGCTGAAAGTGGCGCATCTTTGGTAGTTTCGGAACATGAGGATCGCTGTACGTCAGGATTGCACCGCGTTCGAGGAGCAATTCCATTAGTTCAAATGAGGGGCTTTCCCGAGGATCATCGACGTCTTTCTTGTAGGCCATCCCCAGCAGACAAATTTTGCTACCCTTGATCGGCTTGCCCTGATCATTCAGAAATTCCGAGAGACGGCTGATGACGTAACGTGGCATTGCCGCATTCACTTCACCTGCCAGTTCGATGAAGCGTGTGTTCATGCCCTGCATCCGCGCCAGCCAACTGAGATAGAATGGATCGATGGGGATACAGTGTCCACCCAGCCCTGGTCCGGGATAAAAAGCCTGAAATCCAAAGGGCTTGGTTTTGGCGGCGTCGACAACCTGCCAGATGTCGATTCCCATGCGATCAAACAGCGTCTTTAACTCATTGACAAGCGCGATGTTGACGGCGCGGTAGGTGTTTTCTAGGATCTTCGAGGCCTCCGCGATTTCGGCATTCGCCACTCGGATGACCTTGACAATCGCGTGACCATAAAGTGCACAGGCTAGATCGCTACTTTGCTCATCGATCCCACCGACCACTTTCGGAATCCCAGCGGCCGTATAATCAGGATTGCCCGGGTCTTCGCGTTCCGGACTAAAGGCGACAAACACATCGCGGCTGCAAGCAAGGCCTGCTGGATTGCGATTCAGGATCGGAACCATCACGTCGCGTGTGGTGGTCGGATAGGTGGTGCTTTCCAAAATCACCAATTGACCGGGGCGCAGCACGGCGGCGATGGCCTCCGCGGTGGATTCGATGTATTGCAGGTCCGGGTCGCGACTCGCGCTGAGCGGTGTAGGCACACAGATCATGATCGCGTCGGCTTCGGCAAGGCGGCTCATGTCATTTGTCGGATCCAGCATGCCGCGTTGCATCCAGGCGGCAACTTTCTCCGACGCCAGATGCTTGATGTAGCTGCGTCCCAACTTGAGCATGCGGACTTTTTCGGCATCGACATCGAAACCTAGGCAATGGAATCCAGCATTCGTAAACGCGCTAATGAGAGGCAGCCCCACATAGCCCAGCCCGATGATTCCGATTTTGGCTGTCTTGTCGGCTATCTTTTTGGCAAGCTCAGAGGCCAATGTTTCAGTTGTCGCAGTGGACATGGATTCTTTGTTCCAACGTTTTTTCGTGAGTGACAAATTGCGTTCGCAGCACGTGCTTATGGTGCGCAGGGACACGGGCCCAAAAAAGCGTGAAGTTGCTAAACGCCCCAAAAATAGATTCTTGCAGGCAGTGGCATGCGTTATTCGGAGAAATCCCTTTGTTTTTGCCGCATTCTGGGAGATTTTCCTTGCTAAACGGCATGGGATAGGAGTAGATGCTGCATGGAACGCGTATTTTCTGCGGAAGATGCAACTTATGGACTGGCAAACTTCGGTCACTCTTTTAATTTTTGCAATCGCCACCGGCATCCTGTTGAGGCGGTTGGGAGCGTTCGTCTCTTCCGGTAAAATCGGCAGTTGTGGATCTTGTTCCGGATGCGGAGATACTGCAAAAGACACGGTTCCGTTGCAGCTGGTGGCTCTCGGAACAGGCGCTGTTCCGTCGCGAATCAGGGCAAATTTTGGTGAAACAGCTGATGCTGGGGCTGAGAAAACCGGCTGAATCCCGGCATTTCGTGGTAGGAAGTGATTCCCGACATTGATCGGCGAATCTGTTGTCGGTACGCTGTCCTGTTCCTCGCGACACGGCGTCCTGCCGGTTGGGAGTTTTCTCTGCACGCAGCCGCTTCGCAGCGGGTCTTGCCTGTCAGATCCAGTTTTCTAAGCCTAAAAAGGCGTTGAATATCTGGAAAACGGTGACGGTCGCTTCGCGCGTGTCGAGGTGATGGTGTAGAGCACAGAGTATTCTTTTGGAGTTTTCAGGGACAATGGGTCGTTACACAGGTCCGAAGGGCCGCATCAATCGCCGTCTGGGAATGAATGTTTACGAGAGCTCCGGAGCTATCAAGGCTTCGGAAAAAAAAGAGTTTCCTCCTGGGATGCACAAACGCCGGAAGAAGCCGACCACCTATGGTGCCGCTCTGGCAGAAAAACAAAAGATCAAATTCTATTACGGACTGCGCGATCGGCAGTTGTTTCGCTATTTTGATATTGCTAAGCGAACCACAGGCAACACCGGTTCAACGCTGCTGATCCTGTGTGAACGCCGCCTCGACAATGTTGTTCGCCGAGCTGGGTTCACACTCACGCGACCGCAGGCCCGTCAGGGCATCGTGCATCGCCACTTTCAGTTGAACGGCAAGACCATCAACAAGCCGGGTATCATGGTTAAGCCTGGCGATGTGGTTACGCTTCGCAACCGCCCGAACATTCGCGCGATGTACAACGCCGTCGGTGAATCATCGTCCGGGACATCTGCCGAATGGATCAACTTCGACAAGGCTTCGATGAGAGCCATTGTGACCACACTGCCGACCATCGACGACGTGATGCTGAAGGTCGAAGTCGGTCAGGTCGTCGTATTCATGTCACGCTGATCGGCACCGTTGGTGTCTCAAGAATTCCAAAGGCCGACGAGCAATCGTCGGCCTTTCTGTTTCGCTACGCTTGCTTTTTAAAACGTGTTGCAGCTGAGTCAAGGTGTGGATGTGATAGGAGGATGACCACGCTCCAGCAATCTCGTCGCACACTCTTGTACAGCCCCGCGCCGCCGACATATCCGTAGGCGCGTGGCTCAATCGTGAGTGCGTTTTTAATCCCACTGGCTTCGGCCACGCTTGGCCAGTTGACCACAACGATTGAAGA
>QWQG01000056.1 GCA_003670925.1 Planctomycetota bacterium
AACGATCCAAGAAGGAAGAAGGGATCACGCAGCGTTTCGAAAAGAAGATCGAAGAGGCGTTGACACGCATGAAAACGCGGTATGCAAAACAGGCGCGTGATCCAATGAAAGTGGAACGTGAAATCGGCAGGATGCTCAGCACACCGCTTGGCGAACGGTGGAATCTTGAACAAGAATGGCCATGATGCGAAAGGGGCGCACAACCTCTCATCCGGCCTGTCGGCCACCTTCTCCCCTGACAACAGGGGAGAAAGGACAAGACGAGATTTTTTAAATTACCGCGGCGCCTACGGCGACGCTCCAACTTCGTAATCGCACAATCGCAAAGGGATAAAGCACAAAAGTCCAAAGCGTGATTGGCCAGATATCAGTAATCGGAGGTCACTCGCGACGGGCGGCGACTTGTTGTTGATGCCTTCGAGTCGGCAAGGAACGCACCAGCGGCCAATTTGTGGGATTGCTGCCAGATCAGACCGAGATCCTCTTTAAGATCGTGGTTCTTGCCAACGTAGATCTCGTCAATGGCCATGATCTCCAGATCTCGCAGACGAGGCTTGCCGAACTTCTGCTGCGGGTACTTCTTATCGATGCTCCGAATCATCGTGTCACTGACGCCCATATACCGAGCCACATCCCGAATGCTCATCATCTTTCCCAGATCGACCACGTGCCGCGCAAAGTCCTTCGTGGAATTGCACCGCGGGACCACGTGTGGCAAGACCGCATTCAGCACTTGTTCGCAACGCCGACATGCGAGTCGCGGGGCTTCCATCCGAATATGATATATCCCGTCTTTTCGCCAACAGCCCTCATGTTCGTAGCCTGAGACACCTAACGAAATGTACTCTTCCCGGGTGGCCATTTCGGAGGTCCTGATAAGTCAGATTTAGAGACTGCTCATCAGACCGACTTGGCCACTCTCTGTAAACCCTACTCCACACTGAAACTCACCACCCGCACTGCATTTGTCGATGAAGCGTAAATGTTCATTATCAATAGATGTGCGGCACTGTCGTTGCTTGTGCGCGCATGCCATTCCGATGAGCCAATCACAATGCCGATAAAACCAAAGTCGACAGATTGAGCGGCAGTTGCCGCATTAAACTGAACGCATGATCACTTCTGCTTTACATTCTCGTGGCTCCATGATTCGTCCAAACAGGCGAAAGTTGCCGAGTGAGTTGGCTCTGTTTCGGGTTTTAGCAGGTGTGTCTGGCCCGACTTAGAAACCGCAGAAAATTTAGGTCCGCCGACCCTGCAAGCCCTGTTGATGGCGTTTCCGGACACAGTTACAACGGGCGGTGTCTCTTGATGGAGATGTTCCGCCCTTGTTGTGGCGTGGCGTCTCGATCGACACGGCTGATTTCGGATTCTGGTTCGAACATGAAGTTCGATGTCCGGGAACCAGTTGGAGACTCAACAAGCACCAGTGATCACGGACAGGCTGCCCCCAGTTTGTCCTTCGCAACATCAGATCGGTGAAGCGAATCACGACCTTGGTTTGAGGAACGTCATGCAGATCGTTCAGAACCCCAATCGCTGGCTGAAGAAACTATCCCGAGCAGCAGCTCTGGTGGGACTTATGACCAGTTGTGGATCAGCGTTGTCTCAGGACAGCGAGTTACCCTTTGGCCGAACGCCAAGCGGTTCAGCTTCCGAAGTCAAGGATTACAACCGTGATGGCTTTGGCGTGCAATTTCGCGGCGGCCATACGGCTGGCGATACGGTTGGACGGAAGGAATCGATCAGTCATATCAATCTGACTCCGTATTTCAACGTCGAAGATGAGTTGTTCTTTGGTGATTCCCGTCTGGTTCGTGCAAACGGTGGCGAATTGGCATGGGCCTTTGGCGGTGGTTATCGCCATTATATTTCTGATTGGGATGTTGTGGTTGGTGCGAACAGTTATTTTGACGCTGACCAGTTGACCGGTGCTCATCTGAAGCAATGGGGCGTAGGTGCAGAACTGTTGGCGAACACATGGGAAGCTCGCGGAAATTTTTATCAACCATTTGACAGTGACCCGACGCTGACCAACCAGCGGGTAGATCCCGGGAGCGTGGCATTTTCCGGTGACAACATCACGTACAGCCGCATTGACACATTTGCTGAAGCATTGAAAGGGTTCGATGCGGAAGCGGGTTTTCTGTTGCCTGGCGCACTTTCAGAACGCTTTGATTTGCGGGCATTTGGGGGTGGGTACCACTACGAAGGTACCAACATCGCGGGTTTTTCCGGTTGGTCATCGCGGTTGCAAGCGGATATCGGTGGCTGGTTAGAATTGGGTTTAAAAGTCACCGACGATCAACTGTTCGATACGACGGTGTCATTCAACGCCGTCGTTCATCTTGGTGGATTCAGCAGTCAAGAGCACACAAAGCGTTCGGCCATTCAACGGTTTCGTGATCCAGTGCGTCGCAACTTGAATATTTTGGCCTCGATTTCCGACGTCACAGCTTCGGGTCAAGTGGCGTTGAATCCCGGTGGGCTCACTCCGGTGACAGTCGCACACGTCAACAGCAACGCGACTGGCCCCGTCTTCAACGGGTCCGTTACCGATCCTTACCAACTGTTGAGGCAAGGCCTTGAAGCAGGCACAGACCTTGTCTATGTGTGGGCTGACAGTGTCTTCAACACAGCTCCGCAAAACGTCGTCAATCTGCTGCCGGGCCAAGAGGTCGTGGGAGAAGGCAATATTCAGCCGGGTCGCGACACGAATTCATCGATCCTTGTGGACCTTCTCGGGACGCCAACTCTAATTTCGCTGCCAAAGTCACCGCTCTTTGCCGCCAACCCGACCTTCCTGCGACCGACGCTCAGCAACACTACGGGTAACACTGTGACAATGGCTCAGGACACACAGTTCTCGGGCTTTATCATTGACGGGCCGACCGGCAGTGGCATCTTCAGCAACGGCATGGGGGATATGGTCATCAACGATGTCCTCGTCCAAGATGCTGGGGCTTCCGGAATCAGTCTGTTGAACCCTGTTGGTGTCACGGCGATTACAAATACGACGTTGGTGTCCGGCGCAGCCGCGACCGGTCCGTTGTTCCATGTGAATGGAGGCGGTGGGATTGTCAGCTTTGGTTCTACAGACAGGGCCGCGAATGGTTCCACGAATATCTTCGGACTAGCATCGCTTTCCAATACGTCTGCGCAACCGACGGTCATGCTTGAAAACATGACAGGTGGTCGCGTTGACATGACGAACTCGAACAATACCTCCACAGGTGGAGGCGGCATTCTGATTCAGAACAACACCGGTGGTGTGGCCACGATCGATAACGTATCCGTCACCGGCAGCACGGGTAACGGGATCGCGATCATCGACAGTGCCGGTGTCTACACGTTCAATAAGACGAGCGGGCAGTTGGGCCAGATCACGATCGATAATGCGGCACTCCAGAGTGTGTTGATCGACAATGCATCGGGACAAGTGAATTTCACGGACAAACTGCTGATTACAAATCGAAATGCCGAGGGGATCGAAGCTCTTAATTCCTCTGGGATTGCCATATTTTCAAATGCCGTCACGATCAACGGACTAGGCGCCGGAGCAGGCGCGGAAGCTGCGTTGTCTGTCCATGATCAACTGTCCGGGAGCTTTGTGACGTTTCGAAATACTGTAGGTGTCGCTCCTGGGGTTGGGGGTCGCGGAAGTCTGGGAAATGGCATCAATATCCGTAATAATGCGGCTGGTGGCGGTATCAATATTCTGGGTACGACCTCCATCGTTGCCACCGATCTCGCCTCGATTGCGGTCGATGCGAATGCCAGCCTAGTCCGATTCCAAGGATCAACTCTGATCAGCCAGCGTCTGCAGCAAGGCATTCTCGTTACGAACTCCCCCGGTGCGGTCCAATTCGGGAGTACGTTAACGGACCTGACAAGTATTCAGAACGACGATGTTCTTCCATCGCAATTTGCCGCAATGTCATTCACCGGAAACTCGGGTGCGATGTCTGTCCAAAATACATTCATCGTGAATGCTCAGGGTGGTGCCCCCGGTGGTGCTGGCATCCATGTTGTGAACAATACCGGAGCGGTCAGTTTTGGTGCGATCAATGTCGAGTCATTTGATGGCATCGGACTCTTTGGTCTTGACAATACCAGTATCCGCGTCGGCAGTGGTGTGATTGTGACAGACGCTGCAGCAGCGGTTGATATTGAACAAACCGGGATCAATATCGCCCTCGGAAGCGTTACCAGTACGAATTCTCCGAACTTTGGAATCCGGCTGGTTGAGACCAACAAGACTCTCGCTGACGGTTCTTTATTCAAGACGTTCAGAGTCGATCCAAACATCGCCAATGCAGTGCCCGGTGACGGCGGACAGATCATCAATGCCAAGGGTGATGGGTTGGATAACAACGACTCCGCAGGCGTCTTCCTGCAGAACGCAGGTCAGGTGCGTCTACGTGCTATGCAGCTTGAAGACAACGAATTTGGGATCCGCATTCGCAACACAGAAACCACACCTGGCTTGGCCAATAATGTCAAACAGAACTTTGTCCTTGTCACATCCACGATCCTCGATTCCGATATTCGTGGGCTCGACAGCCAGGACCTCATGGGTCTGGATATCCAAAACTCGACATTCGACAACAACGGTGACGATGCTGCTGTCGGCCGCGAATCCATGTTGCTGAATTATACTGTTCGTCTTGATTTGGACACCATCACCCGCTTCGATCAGGCGAAAGACCCGTTTGTGGTGCTGATCCAAGATACGGATTTCAGTTCAAACACGACGGACGTGATCAACATCACGCAGTCAAACGCAGCGGCAGGTGCTGCCATTCAGACAGAACTCTTGCGGAATACATTTACCGTGACCGACACGAGTAATCCGACAGGAACCGATCCGTTTGACGACGCCTTTACTTTCAACTGGAATGGCCCAGTGCGGGCACGCATCGAAGGTAATAAGTTTGACATGATTGCTCCCACCCAGGCCCAAGCGATCAACTACCGAACACGATCAACGACCGATCACGTTGAACTCTCGATCCAGAACAATATTTTTAACGTCAACAACGTGACTCAGAACGTGGGTGCAGTCGATGTACGCATCGATGGTCCAGCGCTGATGAACACGTTTGCCTACCGGACGGCGAATAACCTGTGGAATGTAGGTAATGGTGGGGCTAACGGTGTCGTAGCCGGTGGTCGCCCGACGGCTCTGCGTTACCAACTTGCGGCTAATACAGGCGTGACACTGTTCAGCAACGACATCCTGATCAGTGGTGACGGAGGTACCGGAATCCAATTCGTGCGGGCTGCCGCCAGTTCGAGCTTTCGAATCGATGGTAACCGCATCGGGCTAGCCGACTTTGGTACCGCTCCAGAACGCGGGATTATATTCAGCCAAGTTACCGGTGTTGTCGAACTGTTTGGCAACATCAATAACGTCGTGCGAATTACGCAGACGCAAGTACCAGGGAACGGCGTGGTCGAACAAGAATTCTTCATGCCGATCAATTCCAACAATGGTCAGATTATCGTGAATGGGGATTTCGTACCGTAGGACCCGCGTAAGAGCTGCCGCAGTCATAACTGAGAGATTCATGTCTACCGCTGGCTTATTTTGGACATCTTAACGTGATTGACTCGTAACTTGCCGCCGGCTGTTTACACTCCGGGTCTCATGGCTAAAGCAGGCCGGCAGGTTCCATCGACTCTTGCTGAACTGACGGCGTTGGTGGGAAAGGCTCCAGGGTTTGCTGAGGTTGTCACCTCACTGCATTCCGGTCAGAGTGCGACCATTGACGGCGCTTGGGGTTCGTCTTGCGCGCTGAGTGTGGCGGCAATTGCAGCCGCTGATCTGCAGCGGGCGCACTTGGTCGTATTGCCCACAATTCGCGATGCTGAAGAATTCATCGATGAACTGTCGGACGTCACCGAGGCGTCCGTGTTGCTCTTCCCGGCATGGGAAAGTCTGCCGGAATCGATTGATGCTGGCGACGCCGTCTACGCCGCACGCCTTGCTGTTGTGCGGCGTTTGAATCAGTTCGATCGGGCGCCTGCTCTGGTTGTGACCTGTGTCCCTGCGCTCTTGCAACCGGTGCCCGGCCGTGATGCCATCAAGGCGGCCACACGGACCATCTCCGTGGGTGACGAACTGCCGCTGGATGAATTGATTGAATGGCTGATCGCGCGGGGATTTGAACGTGTCACTGCCGTCGAACTGCCTGGTGAGTTCTGTATTCACGGCGGAATTCTGGACATTTTTCCGGCATCAGAACCCGACGCCATTCGGATTGAACTGTTCGGCGATGAAATTGAATCGATTCGTTCTTTCAACGTTGAAAGTCAGCGGCGACTGGAAGACCTGAAGAGCATCTCACTGACCGCCACAACCCCGACAGGATCTCCGGCGAGCGGGTCAGCGTCAGGTCCCCGGTCCAATGCGGCGAACAACGCTGCGGCGCGTTCTGGGGCGCACGATGCCCCATCGCCGGTTTTCGCCGGCCCGACTGAAAGTCTACTTGATTCGCTCCCAGTATCCACAATCGTGGTGCTCAACGATCTGCAGCAATCCATCAGCGAAGGTCGGATGTATCTGCAGCGGCTTTCAAGCCCGGTCGGTCTTTACAGCGTTGATGCCACGATGGCGCGACTGACCGAATTCCCTTCGGTTACGATCGATGCTCTCGGAGCCGACAGTTACGAAACAGCCTGTCATCTGAGTATCGAACCAATTGAGCGTCTTTCCGGTAGTCGGCGTGATGCGTTCGTCGAACTGTCTGAACTACTCGGGCCCGGCGACCACGTTTTACTCTGCTGTCACAATGCCGGTGAACACGATCGACTCCGTGAACTGATTCAAGAAACCGACACCGCGCACAAGACGCGGCTAACATCCCAAATTCGATTGTCCACTGGTCGTCTGCGCCGAGGTTTTCGGCTAGTCAATCATGGTCTGATTGTGATTAGCGACAACGAACTTTTTTCCCGAACAGCAGCTCGAGCGACGACGCGTAAGAAGCGGACAGATTCGCGAGCGATCGACACGTTCCTTGATTTGCGGGACGGCGATCTGGTCGTGCATGTGGCGCACGGAATCGCCAAGTATCGCGGCATGGCCAAGGTGGAAAACAACGGCCAGCAGGAAGAGCACATGCTGCTCGAATTCCGCGACAGCGTCATCGTCTACGTGCCGGTCTCGCTCATTCATCTTGTCCAGAAATATATTGGCCCTGCCAAGAGCTCGCCCGAGCTCACAAAGTACGGCGGTACCTCGTGGCTAAAGAAAAAGGATCAAGTCGCCGACGCCGTTTCCGACATGGCGACCGACATGTTAAAACTGCAGGCTGAACGCGCATCGCGACCAGGCCTGCAGTGTCCGCCGGATACGCACCTTCAACAGGAATTTGACAAAGCCTTCCCGTTCACAGAAACCGTCGATCAGGTCTCGGCCATCGCGGATTTGAAACAGGACATGGAGCAGCCAAAACCCATGGACCGCCTGATCTGCGGCGATGTTGGCTTTGGAAAAACAGAAGTCGCGATGCGTGCCGTATTCAAAGCCGTGGATAGTGGTCGCCAAGTGGCCGTGCTTGTGCCGACGACAGTATTGGCCGAGCAACATTTACGCACGTTCAGTCAACGGATGGCCGAGTTTCCAGTCACAGTAGAAATGTTGTCCCGCTTCCGGACGGCTGCCGAACAGACCCGCATCATTGCGCGCCTCAAAGAAGGCGCGATTGATGTGGTTATTGGAACGCACCGGCTAGTTTCCAAGGACATCAAGTTTAAAAATCTTGGCCTCTTGGTCATCGACGAAGAACAAAAGTTCGGCGTCAAAGTGAAGGAACGTCTCAAGCATATCCGGGCAGAAGTGGATGTGCTCACGCTCACAGCCACGCCGATCCCACGCACCTTACATATGTCGCTGTTGGGGATTCGCGACATCAGCAGCCTGACAACTCCACCCCGAGATCGCGTGCCCATCGAGACCCGCGTCGGACGTTTTGACGAGGCACTTGTGCGCAGCGCCATCATTCGTGAGTTGAATCGTGGTGGCCAGATTTACTTCGTGCACAATCGAGTCCACGATATCGAACAGATCGCCCAACGCCTGAAACGCATTGTCCCCGAAGCCTCATTGACGATCGCTCATGGGCAGATGAACGAAGACGATCTGGAGGCGGCCATGATCGAATTTGTGACCGGCAAGGCCGACATTCTGCTAGCCACAACAATCATTGAAAGTGGACTTGATATCCCGAATGCCAATACGATGTTTATCCATCAGGCCGACATTTACGGACTCGCAGATCTGCATCAGCTTCGCGGCCGCGTCGGTCGCGATCGACATCGGGCCTATTGCTATCTGCTGTTAGAAGATGGTCGCACGGTCACCACCAAGGCCACCCGCCGGTTGAAAGCAATCGAAGAATACAGCGAACTTGGGGCGGGATTCCGCATTGCGATGCGGGACCTAGAAATTCGCGGTGCGGGCAATATCCTCGGGACAGAGCAAAGCGGCAATATCGCGGCGGTCGGCTATGAACTGTACTGTCAATTGCTCGAAAATTCTGTTCGAACCCTGAAGAAGCAGCCATTGAGATACCAACGTCACTGCAAAATCGAACTACCGGTGTCGAACTTTATTCCAGACAAATACATCGGCGAACAGAAACTCAAAATTGAAGTCTATCGCCGACTTTCACAGGCCAATTCGCTCGAACAGCTGAGTGAACTCGAAGAAGAACTGCGCGACCGCTTTGGCCCCATTCCAACCGCCGCCCGTCGGATGTTACAACTTCGTGAACTCAATCTCCGCGCTTTGGGATGGAAGATCGAGAATATCTATTTACAAACCGGCTACGCGGTTTGTCGATACCGTGACGCCAAACTCATTCGAATGCTCTCGCATCTGCACAAGGGGCATCTCCGCGTGGTCGATGCACACGATGCCTACTGGCCGCTAGCGGCTGCCGAGACCGACGGCCCAGCGGTCCTTGACGAACTTATCGCCGCTCTTTCGGTAGCCCAACCACCGGTGCCGGAAAGCTAGCCCGAGACGGGTTCGGCTCACGCTCAACGGAGTCTGGTCACAGACACTAGCGTGGATCGGAGTGAAACGTGTCGCCCTCGTCAGTCGGTTGATTGCTGCCCCCACGGCATGAGCGAGTTGCTAGCGGGGGGACATTCCAGAATGCATTCTGGCGCATCAACAATTGGGCGGTTGACGATCATTGAAACGGCCGATCGAATCAGGCGTCCGTCTTCAAATGGCTGCAATAACGCCTGCAACGCGCCCTTGTCGGTCGCTGGATTCAGCCATGCGTCCCATGCTTCGACAGGCAGAATGACAGGCATTCGATCGTGGAGCGACTGCATGTCAGCGTTCGCATGGATGGTCAGGATTGTGCAGGATTGCACCACCGTTGGACGAACAAGTCGTCCGGCGTCTGCGTGTGAGATTTCAGGCTGCGGCGACCAACTTTCCCATAGTCCCGCCATGGCGAATGGCTCTGCGTCCGTCAGCCGAATCCACCACGGTTGTTTCTTGCCATTTGCAAGTTTCTCCCATTCGAAAAAACCGTCAGCCGGGATCAGGCACCGGCGTTTCAAGAATGCTTGCCGAAACGAGGGTTTCTCAGCCACCGTTTCCGCTCGTGCATTGATCATCGTGTTCCCAATCGCCAAATCCTTTGCCCAAAATGGAATTAGCCCCCAGCGGAGCATCACGGCTTCGCGCAGGGCGGTCGCTGAGTCAGCCGCGCGGATGGCGAATACGGCCTGCGTCGGAGCCACATTGAAGCGCGGAACAAGCTGCGGGGGATCCTGGAGCCCGAAAAGTTCCTGCAATCTGGGATTGGGTGTTTTCAACGTATATCGCCCGCACATGCGGAGGACTCCTGATTGAATTGCGAAGTTCGCAGGCAAGTCAAACCATTTTGACAGATGCTTTTGAAAAAAGCACGTCGCCAGCATACAACTCGTGAATTGAATTCGACGAAGCACTCAGAATTTGAAAGGCACAAGGTGTCTGCGATGGATGATAAGACGAAGGCTACACCGGACAAAGAATCGAAGTCCGACGATACGGCTCAAAAGAATGACACACCGAAGAAACCACTCCAAGTCGCCACCTTTGGCGGTGGATGCTTCTGGTGCACTGAAGCCGTATTCTTGAAACTCAAGGGGGTCGAAAAAGTCGTCAGTGGCTATACCGGAGGCAAGATAAAGAATCCGACGTACGCACAGGTCAGCGAAGGATTGACCGGGCATGCGGAAGTTATCCGCCTTGAATACAATGCGGACGAGATCAAATTCGAACAGTTGCTAGACGTGTTTTTCCACACGCACGATCCCACGACCAAAAATCGTCAGGGAGCCGACGTGGGTACCCAGTATCGATCATCAATTTTCTTCCATGACGAAGTCCAAAAAGAGGCTGCCCAGAAAGTTATCGCGGAACTCGACAAGTCCGGCGACTTCGACGCGCCTATTGTGACAACACTGGAAGAAATGAAAGTCTTCTATCCTGCCGAAGATTATCACCAAGACTACTTCGCACTCAACCCAAAAAACCCCTACTGCCAAGCAGTGGTTGGGCCAAAGGTGAGCAAGTTCATGAAGCGCTACAAGGACATGGCGAAGAAGGATAAATAATCCAAGTTTCACCCCAACGATTTAAGCTGAATGTCGCTGTTTGTTTGGCAGGATCACAAATTTTAAAACAACAATTCCTGACCTAACCCTTTTGTTTTGGCACAGCTTTTGAGTTTTTGAACAGCATTCACGCCCTCCATCAGCAACTGGAGTTGGGACGCTCGTGGCCCGAGAACAATCTAGCTTGGATGGTGATCGTGTAGAATGGGATCTGTCGCCGGTCGTATTTTCGCATCAGCATGACGACTCAGTTCGCGAAGATTGAGGAGAAACAACGCCATCCCGTTTTTTTCTGGGCACTCTCTCATCTTGGTGAAGCGAGATCGCTTGTGATTGCTAGCAAATGCCAGTCATCGACGTGGTGAGGCAACGACCATGTCGTGATTCCCTCGATCATCTATCTGCGTGAGGCACATGAAATTCATGCGACACGCAGCCAAGGACGTAGGCTAACCTAGGGCATTCATCGAAATTTTCCGGAGTTCACCGAAATGGAAATGCTGGTCATCGTTTTGTCATCCGCCGTCATTTTGACCGTCGCCTATTTTACGTACGGACGCTGGCTGGCGCGCATGTTTCGCCTTGATGACAAGACCCCAACACCGGCCGTTACGCTGCGGGATGATGTGGATTACGTGCCGTGCCCAACCGGGCCATTGCTGAGTCAGCACTTTTCGGCGATTGCCGCGGCTGGACCAATCGTAGGCCCGATTCTAGCGGGCGTTTTCTTCGGCTGGCTGCCGGCGTTGATCTGGATTCTTGTCGGCTCGATTCTGATCGGCGGAGTGCATGACTTCGCCGCATTGATGGCGTCGATTCGGCATCAGGCGACGTCAATCATCGAAGTTGTGCGAATTCATATCAGTGGGCGCGCCTATTTGTTGTTTCTGTCGTTTGTCTGGCTGGCCCTCATCTATATTGTCGTCGCGTTCACCGATATCACGGCCACCATGTTTGTTGGGGCGATGGATCTCGAATCAGGAAGGGCGTTTGCATCCATCGCTGACGCCAAGGCCGATCAAACGACGAAGGTGTTCATTGAATCCGGCAGTGTGGCGACGTCGTCACTGCTCTACCTTGTCCTGCCACTTATCATGGGGCTGCTCGTGAGGTCTGGTCGGCTGTCGATGAACGCGGCAACTTGGATCTTTCTGCCACTGGTCGGAGTTGCGATTTGGGTAGGACCGTACATGCCGTTTAATCTGGATGTTGTCCTGCGAAATTTGATGCCAAACCTAACTTCCGCCGAGTCCGCGTTGTATGCGGTTCGCAGCTGGGACGTCTTTCTGTTGCTGTATTGCGCAATTGCTTCAGTCGCTCCGATGTGGCTGCTGTTGCAACCACGAGGCCAACTGGGAGGATACTTTCTTTATGCCGCCCTCGGTGCCGGAGCGTTGGGAATTCTGATGGGGGGGCAGACAATTCAGCAGCCCATGTTTACCGGTTGGGTTCATCCGGTTCAGGGCGGTCTATTTCCCATGCTCTTCATCACAATCGCCTGCGGGGCCTGTTCTGGATTTCACTCGCTTATCTGTTCCGGCACGACCTCCAAACAACTGCGTGCAGAAGGCAGTGCACTTCCGATCGGGTATGGAGCTATGCTGTTAGAAGCCATGGTCGCGATCGTGTCACTGTGCTGTGTGATGCTACTTCCGCTTGGCTCGCCGCTGATTGACAAACCGAATCCGAACTACATCTATGCGAACGGGATTGGCGCGTTCCTGCAGGGCATTGGCGTTTCAAGAGCGATCGGTGTCGCGTTTGCGCTCATGGCGTTCAATACGTTTGTGTACGACACGCTGGATGTCTGCACTCGGCTGGGCCGCTTTATTCTGCAGGAACTGACAGGTTGGAAGTCGGCTGGCGGACGCTGGTTTGGGACTTTGCTGACAGCTGGCGTTCCGATCTTCTTTGTGATGGACAAGACTGTGGATCCCAAGGGCAACGTCGTTCCGGTCTGGAGAACATTCTGGAGTCTGTTCGGGGCCAGCAATCAGCTTCTCGCGGCATTGACGCTGCTGGGTGTGACTGTCTGGTTGTGGAGGACGCGCCAGGCCATATGGGTCTTCTTCGTCACGGGGATTCCCGCTGTCTTCATGTATGTGATGAGTTCTTGGGCGCTGGTTACCATTGTGCAGCAGCAATTTGCCAAGGGAGGCAACAGCGATCCTGTCGCTTGGATCGCTGTAGTATTGCTCATTCTGGCAGCCTTGATGCTGCTCGAGGGGATTGCCGCCCTGCTTCGCCGCGATCCAAGTGCCAGCGATTTGTCTCCGGCACTGACCTGAACGGGAGATTCAGGCAGTCATGGATCCTCCCCGCGGTCGGAAATAAGTCCGGCGAGCGGCGTGAGCCCAATGGTATCTCGTTTTTGTACCGGCAAGCTGACGCATGCCGCTCACCAATTGCTTCACTCATGCCTGCGCAGTGCGTCAAGAACGGTGTAAGTGGCTGACTCGATTGAATCGGCGTTTCAGCCCCGATGAAACACGTCATTCCTTACCGACCACCGCGAAGTTCCTGTCGCAGTTTTTCGAATTCCTCGATGTTCAGTTTCCCGTCGGCATCCTGATCCATCCGGTTAAACAGGAGCTCCAGTACTGCGGGATGATCCTTCAGTCGAGGCACGCGATCAGTCGCTTTTCGTGCTTCATCCTTGCTGAGCATTTGGTCGCCGTCGGTATCGAGCAACGTAAACAAAGCTGCACCGCCGCCCACGCGAGCATCC
>QWQG01000115.1 GCA_003670925.1 Planctomycetota bacterium
AGGCGGTCAGACGGTCAAAGCGGCGGCTGAATCATGCAGTTGCAGCGAACGCCAGGGCTATCGAATTTCAGCAACGCCAGAATTCAAATCTCGTGTCTCTGCGATCCGTGCCGAGATGACTAGTCAGGCAGTAGGTGAACTTTCAGCAGCGGCATCTGAGGCCGTTACTACAATCCGCGAATTGCTCGCCAGTACAAACGAACCATCTGTTCGGTTGAACGCAGCAAAAGCGATCCTGAACGCACTGGGGCCGATGAGTGAACTTGGCGAACTTCGAGAACGCCTTGCCACACTGGAACAATCTCGATGAATCTCAAACGCAGATTGCTCAGTTTGGAATGCCGACGACCTGTTTTTCGTGACGATTTTGCTGTCACGCCAGGTCAGGCGGAAGCACTGCGGAAACTCTGTTTGCCATTGCCTAAACAGGCGGACGGTGACGAACGAGGGGAGGCACTGCGGTTGATGGTTGCCGCACAAGCCAGAACGCGGATTGATCGGGCTGACACTGGCGGCTGGGATACGCTGCGGGACTATGCACTGGGGTTGCACGAGAAGTACGGGACTGACCCAACATGGGGCGACTGACTACCCACTTCTACCCACTTCGGGGTGAAATGACATTCAAAACATGCAATTCAATGATGTACATTGCAATGGTCAGAAATACCGAATACACTGTCAAAACGCTACTTGTTCTTGTTTTTCGCGGCTGTGGTGTAGTGGCAACACATCAGCTTCCCAAGCTTAGGATGCGAGTTCGATTCTCGCCAGCCGCTTTTGTTTTGTGCGCTAGATCCCGGGTGTTTCAGAGATCGTGCTGGAACCTCGAGCAGGCTTTTTGCGCTTGAGTCAGGTTTTCGGTGCAATGATAGAACGAGCCGAGGTAGGATGGACATTGATGTCCGCCGCATGGGCTTAGGGAACCGTCGCTGAAAACGCGATTGGATTTTAGTGTGGATGCCGTTCGGCAACGCGGCGGTACTTGGCCAAGATCTCGGACATGGATCTACAAACTATGGGAATCGCAACATCGATTTACCATTGATTTGTCTGAGGTGAGAATTTCGACCACAGCGTGTCGGCGTAAATTGGGTCGCAGGCAAAACCCGTTACTGAGGCCTAAAACGATTTAGTCGGGTAGGCGCTGATGACAACGTTGCCGTCTTCCAGCACGATTCGCACGTAGCGGCAGTCGGGATTGTTTTTACGTCTGCCTTCTGAACCTCCCATGTAGCCGATTTTTCTTCCAAGGTTGACGGTGTAGACAAGTCGCTCGTTTTGTTCTACGCGATGGACATCGCGTCCGCCTTTTTCGGCCTTCAAGTAAGCCTCGTCAATGACCGCCAGAATTTGATCACGGTTGCCTTCAAAGACGCCGTGAATGGGTTTTGAGCTGTCGTCTTTGGCGTGCTGCATGACGTGGCTGAGGCGATGATTCTCGGCACTACCCGGGACATAACGCAGTCCGGCAGCGGATTCGAAGACATTGTTTCTAATCTCAGTAAGCCGTCCACTCGCCGGTGCGGTTTTGGATGGCGTCGCATTGTTCTGGGGATCATCGCTAGCGGTGAGGACTGTGCCTGGGTCATGGTCAATGCGGACGGCGTCGCAAATGACCACGGCTTTTCGATCAGCGGATTGCTGCGAGTCGGTCGAAGCATTCGAACGGGATGGCGTGGTCTCACCAGAGTCCGCAGACCGACTAAGATTGCGTCCGTCGAGCCATACATGAATCTTCGGTTGCA
This sequence comes from Planctomycetota bacterium, assembly GCA_003670925.1. GTDB lineage: Bacteria > Planctomycetota > Planctomycetia > Planctomycetales > Planctomycetaceae > SXXK01. The sequence continues at coordinate 1,749 of QWQG01000115.1, forward strand.
GCCAGACGACGGCAAAGAGTACGCCAAAACCAATGAGTTTCGGCCATATTTTCCTGCGATATGTTGCCCCTGCGGAATCCGAAGGCGATTGCGACATCCGTAACATTCCTTGATGCCGCAGAATTTCACCGCAGGCCAACATGAGATGCACCACTTTTCCACTCGTGTTTCCGCGAGGAACGTGGAGATTAAGCTAGGGCCATTCGCAGAGAACCTCATCAGCCCCTACGATTTCACGAAGACCCAGCCTTTGAAAACGTCCAGCGTGGCAATCACGACTTTTTTGGGGTGCCAGATTCCTTAAAATTCAAGTATTACCTCGGGAGAATATCGCTTTCCATCGGAGACGACTTCCCAGAATGGGTGAAGAGTCTGTATTTTACCCCGAGGAAGTAGCGGGGGATTTTCGTAGTCTTCAGGATCCGCGAACTGAATGCAAAAGGCCACCTCGATGTTGCGGTTTTCAATAATTAAAAATTTGCCTGTTCTGAAAAATATGCGCGTGCTGATCCGGGTCGTCGTTGCCATGCTTGCCATGTTGTTTTTCCAAGCTGCACAAGCGCAACAGGACGAGAACGGTTTACTCGGTGGTGCAGCCCTGTTTGGCAAGACTTCGGCGCCGGGGGTTGAGGTTGAAATTTCCGCTGTGCTGAAAAACGTGAATGGTGGGGGAACGGAGTTACATGTCACGGCGCTCGTGCCGGAGGGCTACTACATCTATTCGATGAATCCATCATTCACCGGGGCGACAAAGATTGGACTGCTTGACACGGGATCATTGACGACGGGCAAACCGCAGTGGAAGGCTGATCATGAGCCGAAGTCCGTGTTCGAAAAAGACCTAGACCAAACGGTTGAAAAGTATTTTGGCAGCGTGACATGGAGTACCATGCTTCAGGGAACCGCCGCAGCGGCTACGGTGGTCACGGGAAAGCTGAACGGGATGTACTGCAGTTCGCCCGAACTTGGTGGGAATGGTCAGTGCGTTCCCATTCGAAACAGAAAATTCACGGCCGCGCTGGCTCAATCGGAAAGCCCTCCTCAAACTTCGAGAGTGGCCCCCACGGCCACTCAATCTGTGTCTGAAATTAATAACGACACGAACCGGATCACTGTCATTCCGAAGATTGGATACGGCAAAACAACTCAAGAAGGTGTGATTCGTTTTGAAATTGGGCTAACGCCGCCACGGCCTCAGATTGGTGACGAAGTGACGCTGTCGATCCGTACGGTGCTTGAAGATTCGTGGCACACATTCGCGTTGGATCAGGACCCGGACATGGCAGGCCAGCCTACCACGATCGAATTTGAAACGATCAAGGGACTGGAGCCTATCGGCCAGCAATTCATGGTCTCTGTCGAACCTGAAATTGAACATCCGTTAGACGACATTGTGCAGCGCGTCCATTTTCACGAGGTCACATGGTCGCATCGTTTTGAGCTGACAGAACCTAGTGCCGAGCTGGAGGGACTCATACAATTTCAGGTGTGCAGCAACGGAAGTTGTCTGCCGTTAACGAAGGCGGAGTTTGCATTGACCTTGACAGCCGGGCAGCCTGATTCTGGCGTGGATTCCAGCCCGTCGCCCAACGTGACAGGGAATGCGGGACCAGCAAGTGCGGGGAATTTACTCGGCCAAAATGAAAGTCAGCAAGAAGGGTTCTTTGCATTTGTCTTCACCGCTGTTGCGGCTGGTTTTCTAGCACTGCTCACACCGTGCGTATTTCCCATGATTCCGGTAACAGTGGCATTCTTTCTGAAGCAGGAAGAGAAGCGGGCAGGTAGTTCGATTAGGCTCGCGATCATTTACAGCCTGAGTATCATTGCGGCATTTACAGTGTTGGGGCTGATCACAGCAGCGGTCTTTGGCCCAGCGAGCTTAAATACGCTCGCAAACAACAAATGGCTCAACTTGTTTTTTGCCGCGTTGTTTCTGCTGTTTGCACTCATGCTGATGGGCGTGTTTGAAATCCAAATTCCATCTTCATTGCTGACCTGGACCTCGAAACGCGAAGCGACAGGAGGTGTCATTGGCGTGGTCTTTATGGCGTTGACTTTCACCTTGGTTTCTTTCACCTGCACATTTGCGTTCGTCGGGACGATTTTGGCTTGGGCGGCGAAGGGGCAAGTGTTCTGGCCGGTCGTTGGAATGCTGGCTTTCTCAACAGCGTTTGCCTCACCGTTTTTTCTGCTGGCCTTGTTTCCATCCATGTTGAAGCGACTCCCTCGCAGCGGTGGCTGGATGAACGACGTGAAAGTCACCATGGGAGTTATCGAGTTGGCATTAGTTGCCAAGTTTTTGAGCGTTGCTGACATTGGCTTTTCGGTGGGCAGTATCCCTGTTTACATCACTTACAAAACATTTTTGGTCTCGTGGATCGTGCTGTCCGTGATTGCCAGCATGTATTTAGCGGGGTTATTTCGGAGGCCAATGGGGCCCGTCAGTTCAACCGTGAAGTTAGTAAGGAATCTCTGTGCAGTGCTGTTTCTGGCATTTGCGGGGTATGTCACGGCCGGAATGTTTGTCCATCAGATGCCGCTCACGGCAATCTGGCACAATGTGGCTGCGTTCGCTCCACCTGACGTCTTTGTCAGAAATACGCAGGCATTAGGGTTGGTGATTTCGCATCACGAAATGGATTATGCGCTGGAATTTAACAGGGCGATGGCAACGGCCGAAAAAGAACAGCGTGCCATGTTTATCGATTTTACTGGAGTCAACTGCGTCAATTGCCGGAAGATGGAGCGGTCAGTCCTTGTTGATGAAGCCGTGTTGCAGAGACTGACGCAACTGGTGCGGGCTCAACTCTACACGGACATCATTCCGGGAGTCAGCGACAAGGAATTTGCCGAAACGTTGATCGTCCAGAATCAGGAACTGCAGGTCGCTCTTCTGAATAGCTCGGCGTTACCGCTTTATGCGATTGTATCTGCCGATGGTAAAAAACTTTTGTCGAGTTTCGCAGGCTTGGATGGTTCTGGAGGTGAAAACTTTATCACGTTCCTCGACAAGGGTCTGAAGACATGGGAAGCACAGAAACAGACGAGTCTGGCGGCACGGGACGACGTTACAGGAAAATGACGAAGCGGTGTTTTGGGGAAGTTTGTCGGTCGTTTGCCCTATCGTGTTCCGCAAGACTTTCCGCAGACAACTCACTGTGTTTAATTTTAAAGAGATTGATCAAAATTATGAAAATCGAACATCTTGCTTTCAACGTCACTGACCCCTTGAATATGGCTCGCTGGTATGTTGAACATCTGGGTTTCACCGTCAAACGGCGGATGCTGGAATCGCCATTTGCACATTTCATTGCGGACGAAAGCGGTACCGTGATGCTTGAAATCTACGGCAATCCCGGCGCGCCGAAGTTGGATTTCCCGAGTGTCCAACCGCCGGCATTGCACTTGGCGTTTGTGTCTCATGATGTGGCGGCCGATGTCCGACGTCTAGCGGCCGCTGGCGCGACTATTGTGGCGGATGTGCATGAATTGCCGCCGGGCGACACGTTCGCGATGCTGCGTGATCCATGGGGTTTGCCGTTACAGTTTGTAAAGCGCAAGACGTCCATGATTTGAGGTAACTCGGTTCGGATCAGCCGACCTATGGAGTCGCCGTCGAGATGTTCGTCACTGGCTTTAAGTCGCTTGCGGCTTTTTTGACGCTGTCGACCAATTTTGACCGATCGGCAATCGCCCGTTGGATGGCGCGGCGAATCGCATCGACTGCGACCTGAAGGGCATTTCGCTCTTCTTCCGTATCTTCGATAGCTCGGAGAAGTCCCACCTTAAACTCAGGTCGTTCGGCGACGTCTGCACCCTTTGCATCACCCAGCAGTTCATTCCGCCGTGATAGGAGTGCCTGATCCGCGTCAACTTTGAGGAGTTGCTGATCGGCGATGCGGGTCGCGAGTTGCGACATTTGCTCGTTAGATCGCTGGATTGTCTGATTCAGACTGTCGATTTCAGCGCGGCCACCCGGCGGAATCTGAGTGCGGATACGCACGCCATTGTTGAAGTTCCACGAGGCCATTTCCTCTGGTGATACGTTCCATGTTGGGTACAGCACACACGTTTGTTCGCCCAGTTCGTTTGGACCAATTCCCAGCCGAAATTCTCCAGTGTAGACAACTTTCCCCTGACCGTTGTCGGCAAAGACATGCATGGGAGTCGCCACCATCTTTTCTTGACCAGCGTCGTCCGTAGTTTTTCTGGGCTCCAATGCTTTTGCGGAAGATCCCAGTCCGGTTACAAACAACTTTCCGCCCTGATTTTGCACAGGCGCTGGATTGCCGGGCCCAAGCTCAAATTCGTAACCCCACCCCAGTTTTTTTGCGGCGAGACTCACTTCGGCCGTTTTCAGTTCGGCAGCAGCCTTGTCAAATTCCACCAGCGCCTGTTCACTTTTCAGCTTTGCCGCTCGCAGGTTCTCGGCAACGTCGTTACTCCGCTTACCCAGTTTGGCGACCAGCCAAAATTCAGAGAGGAGTCCGAGAATGACAAGCGTACCGCAAACAATCCCAAGCCTGCTCATCAAAATGACTCCGGCGGAATCTCAAGAACTATGTCGATCCGCGAACACAGAGCTGCGAATTCGACTCAATAAAAGACCGTATCTGGAAATCGGCGAAAACTCAGTGTGATCTTCGCCGTGACAGCGCGGCAGCGACTAGGCAAAGCAATTCCGTTTTGGGCAAACGCCACAGCGTGTGCAGTCTACCCAATGGGCCGACTCATGGTATCCTGTGAAATCAGACAACTCGTCCTAATCCCTTAAAAACGAGGGTGTCACACGCATGCAGCATCGATACACGTCCTACATTCAGCATGGGTTAACTCCTCCCTTGCGACTACTCAACCGTTGGACGCGGTGGATTCGACCAGTGATTCGACGGGTCAGTTCCTCGGATTACGATACCTTTCTCGTTCCATTGCATTCCAGCTCTGACATGAGTCGCGGCATACCGCAGTGTCAGACCGCAGCGGCGGCGTGTGGACATATTGGCGTCCGAACCGTGCAGCAACAGGTCATTGTGAATTGAGGCTTGGCCGGCTTTGAGATCATCGAGGACAATTTCGCCATAGGACTCCGCGTTTGGTACTGTCTGATCCAGCACGTTGTGTTCCTCTGGGCTACTTTTACGATAAGTCAGATGCCCGGAGTGATGCGAGCCTCCGATAAATTTCATGCAGCCGTTGTCAAGATCTGCATCGTCAATGGCGAGCCAGACTGTGACCGCATGAGACGGCGTCAATGGCCAGTAGCTGGCATCTTGATGCCATGCCACCGCACGGCCATCACCTGGCATTTTGCAGAAGAAATGTGAGCCCCAAGCGACGACGTCTTCCCCTAACAGATCGGCGACGCAATCAATGATCCGCTGATTAGTGAGGATGTCGTAAACCCCACCATACTTCATGTGAGCCGTACTTATGGAGTAACTGTTTCCGCCGGAAGCGATCGTCTTTTCTAGCAATTGATCGAAGTAGTGCCGAATTGCCACCATTTCATCGGAAGTATAAATCTCCACCGGCCGGATGAATCCGCTCGTGTTGTAGCCTTCTACCTGTTTGTGCGACAAAGTCTTTGCGTTGGCGGGCGTGGCCGGATGAAAAGTTAAATTCCTCTTCAGCGTTTCCAATTCTGAATTGGAGGGAATCACCTTGAAATCTTTTGCAGCAGACATCGGAAAGTTTATGTGTCCAGTTGGAGTACAAGCTGCGCGTGGTCTGTTTTTCGTGTTGTGCGAGCTTAATTGCGGCTTAATTGTCTATCCACGATTTTTGGGTGGCTGAAGGGCGGATAACGTCTTGGTCGTCACTACTTTTATTCTCGTTCAGTCCGCACGCGAACCTGCAAAGCTCCTAGCATCTTGGTGATCCGTTCTTCCTTGTCATTAATGAACAAGACGTTTTCCAAGACGATGGCACGGCGTTCGTTGCTGGCGTGAATGATAAACCGTCCGGATCGTAGCAGCATGTACTCGAACACATCATTAATTTCTTTGTCGATCCGCAGATTCGGAGCGGAGAAGCGTTCAAGGTTGCTCAAAAATCCGTGATGATGCAGGAGTTCGTTGCCTTTGACTTCCCAGTAATCAAAGCGTCGGCTGATGAGCACGCCGATGTACAAGAACAACATCAGAGCCGTAAAGATCAAGTAAAACGAGCTATTGGCTGCGGGCTTAATTTTGAGAAGAGCATTCACAATCTCTGGAGCGAGCCATGGATTGATCTGCAAGAGGAACCAGATTCCAATGACCATCGCGACGATCGCAAAGAACCATGTGAGCGAAGTAGTTCGGGGGAAATCGAAGGCAATTACGACTAAGTTCAAGGAAATCACCAATAGAAAAACCCGGGCACAGTTGTTGTGATATGTATCTTTTTTTTCCAGTTCTTCGGCTGCGGGCTTTGCCTCTGCGACTTTTGGTGGATCTCCAGTCGCCGCGGCAGTCGTATCGGTTGCCTGCGGTTCCCGTGTGGCAGCAGATTCCGTCGCTCCCGATGAGCCGACTCCGGCGCGTGCGAATGGTTCGAGCTTTTGAGCAACGGCGTTGCTAGGCACGGTCGCCACGCGAATTTCGTCCTGAGGGATGCCACCTTTGGCCCACATGAAAATCCCGCAGAACAGTGCCGTCAGCACGGTTGGATACATGTAGATGATTTTGGGATACGACACGAGGTAGACACGATCAGGCTTGTCAACCGCCGTGGCCAGTTTTTCAGAACCCGCATCGCTGACCGGTGTATCTTGGCTCATGTATTTCTGTTCCCAAAGGTAATCACGTAACCTCGTCCAAACGCCACACTCTCAGTCGCCTGAACGACAGAAAGTAAGTTGCGACGTAATTTAGCTGCGGATCGACTAAGTTGCCAGGCTTCCGCCCAACCGTCTGTCAATTTGCAGTTCGTTCGACTTTTTAAGTTCTTGTCCGGATCACGCCGAATTGCCATTTATATGCTCAACACCAGAGTTGTATTCAGGTGGCTGAGCGTTTAACTTTGCCCGTCTCGCCCGCCGCCCTCCGGACAGAAAAGGTTTCCCCATGAAACGGTCAACAGCTTCAACCACCTCGGGAACTCGTCGCACGTTTTTAAAAACATCGGCTGTTGTGTCGGCGGGAGTCTCCCTGACAGGTTCCGCCGTGGGTGCGCTAAAGTCGACTGATGACAAGGTGATCGTGGGGATCATGGGAGTCAATCGCGGTTCGGCTTTGGCTCCCCAATTCGCGGCTGTTCCCGGTGTCGAAATTCGATATCTGTGCGACATCGACAGTCAACGTCTAGCGGTGTTCCATGAAGCGTTTTCGAAGACTGTCGATTATGCGGTGAAAATCGTAGGCGATTTTCGCAAAATGCTCGACGATCCAGAATTAGACGTCATGGTCTGTGCCGCTCCAAATCACTGGCACGCCCCTGCTAGCATTCTTGCTTGCGCCGCTGGCAAACATGTTTATGTTGAGAAACCTTGCAGTCATAACGCGCGCGAAGGAGAGTTGCTCATCGAGGCTGCACGCAAGCATCAACGCTGCGTGCAGATGGGCAATCAACGTCGCAGTGGTGAAAAAATTATCGAAGCGATGAAACTGCTGCATGAGGGACGGATCGGGAATGTCTATTACAGTCGAAGTTGGTACGCAGCAAATCGCGGCCCGATTGGCACAGGTACTCCGGCGGAGGTTCCTCCACATATCGATTACGAACTTTGGCAGGGGCCGGCACCGCGTCAGCCTTACACCTCAAACCGTCTGCCTTACAACTGGCACTGGGTGTGGAATTACGGCAACGGTGAACTGGGTAACAACGGCATCCATTCAATCGATCTATCGCGTTGGGGACTCCAAGTCGACTATCCGATTCGCGTCGTGTCATCCGGCGGCCGCTACTGCTTTGACGATGATCAGCAGACAGCCGATACGCAAGTCGTTTCGTTTAAATTCGAAGGCAAGAAACAGATCGTCTGGGAATGCCTGAGTTGCAATCGTTATGGCGCAGACGGGTCGGGTTTTGGCGCAACGTTTCATGGCGACCAAGGCACGCTGCATTTGAGCGAATGGGGCTACAAACTATTCGACGAGAAGGCCAAAGAAGTCGCAACAGTGGACGGCACCGATGGATTGACGTCCCACATCGAGAATTTCATCGATGCCGTGCGCCATAATGACTCAACACGACTGCATTCAGACATCGCAGAAGGCCATAAATCGACACTGCTTTGCCACCTCGGCAACATCGCTTACCGCACCGGTGACTCACTTCGTTGCAATCCCGCTGACGGCCATGTGCTTGACAATGAATCAGCCATGAAATTTTGGGAACGCGAGTACGCCCCCGGTTGGGAGCCAAAGGTTTGAGATAAATCTGTGCTAAATTGATAAGGGCAGTGTGTCGATAACCGTCGTTTCAGCAAGAGGTAATATTAAACCCGTCAGATACTCAAAATCTCCGCAATGGATGAGAAGCGGACAAAATTATTGTCGGCGAAGTCGTCTGTTTTTGCAGTCAGGCCTGTTGCTGTTGTGGTTGGGATCCTTGGTGTCACCGGCAATGTAGCTGTCGAGTCCAACGTCAGGCTGGTGTCACTTTCGATAGACAGTACTCGATATGTACGCTGGCCGATATTGATTCGTGAACCGGTACTGGTACCGAGGCTTGGCACATTGCTGTGGAGTTCTGTCAGGAACTTCGTGCCCACGCCTGTGATCGTCGCGCTATTGGAAATTGTGGACACCGTGCCAGTGAGCAACTTGGATGTTGCGACGAATGGAACTCGGAGTGGCACCGTGTTTACAGGACCGTTGCTTGAATCACCAATTCCCGTTGGCAGCGAAAGATCCGTCACGGTCAAAGCGGCGATCTTGTCTACGACCGTCATTCCGCTACCGATTACGCGACCGAAGACAGTGTGCGGCACAGCGTCAAGGCTCGTTGCGTTGTTATTCGTATTAATAAACCATTCACTTGCCCCCCCGTTAATGTTAGGGCCAGGCGTGGCCATCGACAGAGTTCCACGAATATTCGAGGTAGCGCTGTTGAATTCATTATTAATGTTGGCGTCTTTTGTGATTTCCGAAAACTGATTGTCGTTGACCGTGTACCGTCCCACCTGAACCACAAAGTCTTTCACCGAGCGTTGTACGATCGCGTCCGTATAGCGTGGCGTATACTTGAGGAAATTTGCCACCGTTAACGGCGTCAGAGTGTTGAACAGTTCAACCTCGTACGTGCCTTCATTTGTTACGAATCTCGCAATCTTGTCGGTCGCAGGGACAAAATCCACGGTCACGCTTGCGTCCGTTGTCCCGACACCCGTCAATGTTGCACGCACCTTGATCTTATTGAGACCGTTCAACTGGTCGTTGGCTGGCGTGGATGAGTTCAGATCTGTTCTCTGCAACGCGACGACAGTTTGGAAGTGGCCGAGATTGTCAGCGGTCAGCGTACCGTCGTCAAAAAGCCCATCCTGATTCGTGTCCAGTGTGATCATGGCTCCGGGTAGCGTATCCCCTGCCACTGTAAAATCGGCATTACGCGTGATCAGGACATCATCGACAGATGCTTCGGTCGTGTTAGCCGAATTATCTAATGTCATGGTCAATGCAATTAATGGTGCCGCGGCGGCATCCGCCGCAGTCGCGCGAGCGACCAAGCCGGTTACGGACGCATCAATACGGGCGATCTGCGACGCAGCCACAGTAGAGTCATTAGATTTCCGGACCCTGCTGCCGGCGTTAAAAATGGTCGCCGCTCCCAAATCAACCTCATCGTTATTGCCATCACCCGCCTGCACATGAAACGGACGATTGAAGGTGTTCACATTTCGAAGGAGCAGTGAGTCGCTGCTGCGACCCATATTGAGCGCCACAGGACCACTAACCACGTTGCCGTCGATTAGGATCATATCCGAATCCTGCCTTGTGCGGACACGCAGTGCTCCGTTCAAAGTTGATCCGCGAATCACGATGTTGTCGTCACCGCTGCCAGTATGGATATTTGTCCTTGAGTTGCCCGTCACGTTATTTAATGAAATGCCATCCTCACCTGAGTTTCCTTTAACTCGAATCTCGCCATTGGCCGTCAGGTTAGTCAGACTGATCAGGTCGTCACCTGAATTGCCTTTGATCCGCAGTAGCCCTTCTGTCGTGGCATTTTGTACGCTGATAGTATCATTGCCGCCGCGACCATAGATGCTCAACGTTTGCTGAAATGTAGCACCTGCCACGCTCAGCGCATCGTTTCCGAGACCGCCGTCAAGCCATGTGCTGCCCGATACTTTCACGTCACGACTGAAAATCACAACGTCATTTCCGGCACCAGTCTCGATCGTAATGTTTCCGGGTGCTGTGTCAGTGTTCGCCGCAATCACGAATAGCGCAGTCGATCCATTGATCGTTGTGTTAGTCAGACCACGCAGGAGGACCTGGTGGTTAACCACGGTAACTTCGAAAGAATTGTCGCCAGCATCACCAGTCACAGCCAAATGCAAACCGCTCAGACTGGCAAGCACGTTGCCAGCGAGCAAGGCCCTGTCTTCCAATACCTGAATCCACTCTACAACCACGATTTCTGGGTGCTGAGATCGATTTTTGGCACGGCGGTGTCGCCAATTCCACATGTTTCAGCCCCTTTTCTCAGTGTCCAGAGATGCCCCAAAATCGCAGCGCGCGATGCCTCCGCTGGCGTTAGAACTGTCACCCTGCTATCGGTATAACTCCTGCAATCAGAAGAGCCAAATGCGCTAATTACTCAAAGACGATCCTGTTTTACTCACTCACGGGATGAGATGTCCGCGAAGAAACGAACCATTTCTATGGCGTTTGACATGCCATAAAGCGCCATGGTGACACACCAAGGCTAAAGTGTTGAACCTTGAACGTGATCCTTCTTCAGCCGGGAAAATCAATGGATTTTCCCACTCGGACCGTCTCGAATTGCATTCCTGCTTGCGCCGGGGTAGCCTGCGTCCCATATTCCAGTCCCTTGGCTTTTTTGACCCACGGGACGAATCCGAGATTGAAAGATGGATGAAATGACTGCTCCGGGCGAAGATTCGCACAAACACAAATCAGAAGACGCTGCTAAGTATCTGGCAGAGTCGTTTTTTGGCCTCAACATGAATCCCACCGACGTTGGAGGCGAAGTGCTGTTTGACGACTACGACGATACTCAATCTCCAATTGTCGCAGATGCTACGAGCCAGCTAAGGGCGTCGAATCATGCTGACACTGGCGGAGCTTTTTCTGCTGTCGATTCCGGAGGTTCAAACTTGACTTCCGTCCCAAATCGCTTCGAAGAAAACCTCGACGATCTCATCGTGTTTTCAGACGATGAAGACGATGATGACGTGGTAGTCGATCAGGACGACGACGATGACGACGATGAGAACTTCGACTTCGGTGATGAAGACGATGAAGACGATGAAGATTTTGAAGATGACGAAGAAGATGACGAAGAAGATGACGAAGAAGATGATGACGAAGAAGACGAAGAAGACGAAGAAGAAGATGACGAGCTGGACGATGCCGAACTAGATTTTGAAAATGATATTATCGTTCCCGCACCGCAGAAGGCCGTGCCAGTTGCACGTGACTCTCGCACCACC
>QWQG01000172.1 GCA_003670925.1 Planctomycetota bacterium
AAAGTGCGGCCTATGAATTTCTGAATTACTTCGCATGACTTTTGTAGATCACTTCGTTGGTGTCTGGCAATGATTCACCGCGAACCGTGCGCTGAATTGATTTCCATGAATATCCATGATTGTCGAGTCGCTTGATTAAATTCACTGCGGTTGTGTTATGGCCATCAGCCCGCGTACCTTGAATTTCCGTCGCCCAGCCATTTTCGATCGGTGACCAAATGCCAATCGCATAGCCGCCATCTGAACTGAAGTTCCATGATTGGATCTGGCCGAGTTGTGGATTGAAACCGATCAACTGAATACCCGAGGTGACTGACTGATCATGATGTGTGACCGTGTAAGTGCGTTGCACGAATCTTTTATTTGCCAACCAACTGCAGACTGATTCTGTACTTGAACCTTCCTCTTCGGCGACCCAAGTGCCAATCAGCCACTCCAGATCGGCCATGTTGCGATACGATGATGAAACCTCAATGCGCGTGTCCCGCACAGAGGACATGAGCCACTTACCATCGATTTTCACATGCACCGCAGTGTATCGCGTCGACAGCGGTGTACTTGTATTTCCCTGATCGAGCGTAAAATGGCCGTCTTCGATGGCTGCGCTATCACTCAGAAGACGCAAGCTATCGATCACGATTCCAATCTGATGCCCGGGGTTCGCGGCAAAGAAGGTTGTGTATTCATTCTCAATTGCCGTACGTCCGGAAAAGACGGATCCCGTTTCTGAAATGTATTCGCCGTCTGCTGTCCAGTGAGCGGCCACTGCTGCAGCGTCACCTTTGTTAAACGCCGCTGCGAATTCTCCTGCCGCCTGCCGGATGGCGGCTAGATCTTCGTTTTCTTCTCCGTTCGCCGCGACTTCCGGTGTCGTCACTGCCGGTACTTTGACTGCTGGCTCGGTCGCCGCTGGTTTTGCCACCACTGCCTTTTTCGCAGGGGGTTTTACTGCGGGAGGTTGAGCGCCAGATTGCCCGACGGAAATTGCCAAAATTATCCCACACGCCAAGAAGATCGTTCGTTTCATCCGGGTAGCCTCAAAAGCAAGGCGCAGTCAAGCGCAGACGCAGAAATAGAAAGGGGGGGGTCACCGATCGGCCTGAACTGTGAACACGGCCAAATTAGGTCATAAATCACCCAAAATCGGACTCGATTCACGAAAGTTCTTTACGACTCCGCGATAATACACCTCGCTTGAGACGTTTTCAACAAACCGAGGCACTTGACCGAAAGATCGCTACGGAATGCTACCCGTCGGAAGGCATGCCGATCGTGCGCCTCGGCTTGGTAATTTCGGCAAATGCCGCCCCGTGAGGTGCGTGCCGCAGTGCATTGTGGTTTAGCGTAGTTCGCTAAGCGCGTTCTTCTGGAAATGCTAACACTTCACGAATATGTTCTGATTCCGTCGCCACCATCACGAGGCGATCGAATCCAAGGGCAACTCCGGAACATGCAGGCAGGCCAGACTGCATAGCCGCTAGTAATCGAGGTGCACCGGGCAATTGCTGTGATTTTTCACCGCTCCGTCGTTGATTCTGAACTGCGTCACGGCGACTTAATTCCAGCTCATCTGTGAGTTCTTGGTATCCGTTGCATAATTCCAAACCTTGTATGTACAGTTCAAAACGCCGCGCCACTGGTGGAGACGTTTTCGACACAACGGCGAGCGCTGCCTGAGCAGGTGGATAGTCGTAGAGAAATTCTGGACGAATTCCACCATCATCCGCCATCCCCCCCAATTGAGGCTCAATGGCAAACGCCAGCATGACGTTTAAAATGTCATCGAAATGGTCTTCCCGCAAATTGCTTGGCAACGGAATATCCAAGCGGCGGGCGTCATCCAAGAGTTGGTGTCCGGAACAATTAAACACATCAATCCCAAACACACGCTGAAATGCGGTTGCATACGTTGTGTGTTGAAATGTTTTGGAGCTCCAATGATCCGTAACGTTACGACCGGTCACACGAGCGGCCGCCGCCGTTGCCGTTCGCACCAACGATTCGGTGACTTCAAGCTGCTCTCGCCAAGTCGAGCCAACACCATACCATTCGATCATCGTGAATTCAGGATTGTGCTGCTTGCCACGTTCCTGCTGTCGGAACACACGACTGAATTGAAAGATCGACCCAACTCCAGTCGCCAGCAGACGCTTCATATGCGCTTCCGGTGAGGTTTGCAGAAACCATCGCATACCGCGCACGTCAATGACAAACGGTTCCAAGCATGCATCAAGGACAATGTCGCGAGAAAGGCACGGTGTCTCGACTTCTAAATAATCACGGTCCCGAAAAAAATCGCGAATTGCACGTGACATTTCCGCTCGAACATGCAGCATCTGAGTCGCACACGAGGGGCGCCAATCAGCAGACACTGGCGTCACCGCACAGTCTCCTGCGATTGAGGTTGCTGCGACTGTGTGGCGAGAGCCCAACGAACAGCAGACGCAAGTCGCCGAATACCTTCCTCAATTCCTGCCACATTCTGCACACCAAAACTCAATCGCATTTCGCAACGCGGCCGATCCTGCCAGTTGGCGGGATAGCTCAACTCACCAGGCACATACATCACCTTGTCAACTTGGGTTGCGCGGTGAAACAGGGCACTCGTAAATCCTGTTTCAATATGCCGGGGCAACCGCATCCAAACATACATGCCACCCTGCGGTTTGAACCAAGATACACCGACGAATCCGGCAAATTCGCGTTCGACCGTCGCCACCATCGCGTCGCGTTTACGGCGATAACTTTCACACACGCTACCGACATGTGCGGCATACTGGCCGGTTTGAATTGCGTGGGCCACAATATGCTGATTCAAATGTGCCGATCCGAAGTCTTCGTTGCCCTTCAGGTCTGTGACGGCTTTAATCAGACACCGTGGCAAGACGCCCATTCCGACGCGAATGCCCGGCGAAAAACTCTTTGAAAACGTCTGAGCCAGAATGACCGTTTCCCGCGTCGTGTCGAGCGACCAGATGCTCGGGATCGCTTCGCCGTCATAGCGAAGTTCACGATACGCGCAGTCTTCAAGCAAGAAAATGCGGCGATCCGCTGAACGCTCCTGCACAATCTTGAGAAGTTCGGGCCGCCGTGCTGCCGAGATACTTACGCCCGACGGATTGTCGAAGTCGCTGACCACGTAAACTAGTTTCACCCGGTCCAGCTTGCCCGCTGCTTCAATCTGTGCAAAAGCGGCAGCCAGTGCATCCGGTCGCATCCCGTTCGCGTCTGCGATCACCGGGACAATTTCTGCGCCGGCAGCCTGAAGCACATCGATGTACACAAAATAGGTCGGCGCAGCGACAAGGCAGATGTCACCAGGATTGAATAATGCTTGCGTCACGAGTGACAAGAGTTGCTGGGATCCGGTCGTCATGACAAGGTGTGAGAGTGGCAGATCCTGCAGCTCATCAGTCCGTTGCTCCAGTCTGGCCAGATTTATCCGAAACAACCGTCGAAGTAACTCTGGGCCGGGTGTGATCCCGTACTGCAGCAAGCGCCGGCCTGCATGGGAGTCCGACAACAAGTCGGCAACCGCCTCACGCACGATTCCCACGGGCAGAGACTCTTCGTCAACCAGCCCAGCGGCGAGCGAAATGCAGTCGGCGTTTTCAACAGCCTGCTGCATGAGGAAACCAATGGCCTGATCTGCCGACCGCCGTGCGTGCTCGCTAAGAGACGCCTGATCGCCTGCATAAACTTGAGCGCCGCGCTGAAATCGCGAATTCATGTGAGGTCTATTCTCTGGGGCGTGACAACAGTTCCTGAAACTCCAGAGCAAACTGTTCGTCGTTCGAAAGACAGCGGTTGTTCATGGCTAAAATCTTGCGAATCCGACCCACGGTTAATTTTGCTGGGCCCGTCAAACGGAGCACCAAGTCATCGGGGTTGAAATGTTCCAGATCTCGAATCGAATGAATCCCAAGGAACATGAACGCTTCGCGCGCCTGAATGTCGTTTTGAAACACCACGTCCAGCGGTGCGTCAATCGGAATGCGGGAACGTCCAAGTTTTCGAGATGGATTGTCTTCGTGAATGCCTGAAGAAATGGTTGCTTTTCGAACACCTTTCTTGCGTTGCGCCAGTTCGAGTTCCGGAACTGGAATCGGAACCGGCTTTCGAGCAACTGTCACAGGTTTTCGGGCGACCATCAACGGTTTCCGAGCAATGGGAGCCTTTTGGGGGGCAAGTTTCTTTGGAACAGGCTTCTTTTTCGCCACGGTCTTTGGGGATTTTTGTGCTACTTTCGCCACGCGGGAGGCTGCTTTCGCTGGCTTTACAGGCTTGGCCGCTTTTTTGACTACCTTTTTCTTTGCCATGGGTCCAGTTCCTTTTCCGCTGTGCAAGCTCAACAATCGTCGAATCCCGACGAAGTCTCATGCCCCGCAAACGGTATTCTCGATCTCAATTCCACTATCATAGCGGCTGAGGGCCTTGACTTACCCTAACAGACCCGGTTGTTCCTCAAAAAAGAAGCGAAGGATATCTTGTTCCTCCTCAGTGAGCAGTCCAGTGGAGCCTAGAATGACGTCACCAGAGGCTCTCCAACATCCGACAACGTTCAACAATTCTGCCATCGGGTCCAACGCTTCGGTTGCTGGAAATGCTGCTGATACGGGGGGCTGATCGTCTATTTTTTTTCCCAGTCGTACCAATTCGCTTGCCATTTTTTGATCCTGCGTCAGTTGCAACACACGCACTTTTGATGTCAACCAATGATCACGGGCTGTGGTCATCAATTTGGGGCCATTCCAGACACTACACAGGGCCGAACATGTCGTTAACTCTCCCATCTTCGCCAGAGCCTCACACGCCGCATGGATTACGCCGTGGTCAAATGGCGTCAGTGATTTATCAATTTCCTGGAGATGTCCCCAGGTCAGCAGGAGGCATTCCAGTTGAATCTGGGGGGCTGTTCCATGAAGAAGCGGATAGACATCCAAAAATCCACCGGGCTGAGCAATCGGATGCTGTTCACCCAGAGAATCTCGCAACATGCAATCCATTGTCAGGACAAACGCCGTTCGGAAGGCGGCGTAATGAATTTCATTAGTAAGCTCCATTGAGGTGTCCGATGTGCTAAAGGATCGCGGCAGAAGAAGCGTTGATCCTGACACAAAATCAAGCAGACTCAAGCCGCATTTCCGCTAAATTGAACCGTTGCATGTAACCGAAATGCAACGAATCCGAGCAATCCATTTGGATTTTCCCCTCAGGACTCGCGCTCGTTTGGCACGACAATCACCTGCCACTCGGTTTGCTTCTGCACGATCGAACGCGATTCTTTGGTATCAACAAACACCACTACTGCCGCCGGCGGCAACTTGTGCAACTGTATATTACCCACGAGTCGCCATTCACGCTCATCCTCTGTCCAGCCATCACCCGACCCGACATTCTGAAAAAATGGACGTGCACCTTCAGGCGTCGTCTGCCATGTTTCTTCGTTGCCATATTCAACCGGACGGGCACCCGCAAGCGCCAGCAGATCACGGCGAATACCGATGCCCCATGGTTCAAAGTCATAACGTCGACGATGTTTTCGATATGCCCTTCGACGGCGAAAATCATGCAGCGGAACCTCAGTAAATGAGACCACTTCGAAGCCGCCACGGATTGTTTCTGACGAGGCCCATAAATGTCCCTCAGTGACGATTCGCAACAGTGTTGCAAGTACGGATCGATCAGACGAACGGCACTTTAAAATGAGTTCGTCATGGAATTCCTGTTCATCCTGATGAGGCCACGGACCGACTGTCGAGCGAGTCCAGTGCAGAAGCCACGCATCCGGATCCGTTAACAGCGTTGAAACCGCCGATGAGTCCTCCGCAGTGGGTGTGCAACCTAGTGTGCCACCTGATGCCTGACCGTCCTTGATGCTGCTCGGGAAATGATTGTGAGGAGTAACCTCAATGCTTGAGGATTTAAGGAGCCACGGAATCAAGCAGTCATGCGTTTCCAGTTCAATCGCAGGTATCTGTCCGTCCGCATCAGATGCCAGCATCACAAGCGAATTGCACCTTTCCGAATCCTGTACATGCTGCATCAGCAATGCTTGTACCGCGCCGCCACGCCGGGCACGCAGCACTTGCAAACGCTCGCCCGCCGCGAACAAAATTCGATCAGCAATTGGCTGCTTGCTCCATTGCCGTATCTGGCCGGGAAGTGCGTCTGACTTCGCAGAATTGTCGGGCAGCGTTATTCGAGGCGAAACAAAGACAGACCAGTGCGTTCCAGCAGCGTAGCCTTCGACGGCCGGGGGGTGCGAGACCATATCCTCTTCAGGGATGGCTGATGAGTCCCTCACCACACAATTTCCCGTTTCAGCCAGCCATGCGACAATGTCAGCGTCCGTGCCGGGTAGATCCCGCGCGTCCACTTGAAATTCCAGCAAAGATCGTCCAAAAATCTCGGCCGCGCGACGCACAAATCGGTGTGCTGCAGTGCCTGTAACAGCACACAAAATATCGGATGTCGGATGACTGCGCAGTGTCGCCGTACGAAGGAGATCGAACCACCACGATTCTTCATCCAAGCGTTGCTTCAACCTTGAGGAAATAAGGGAAACTCTGTGCCCCCCCGGAATTCCTTGCGGCCAGAAGAACAAGCGTGGGGCCAGCCAGCGGAGCGAACAATCTGCTGATAACCAAGGTAATCCGAGTGACACTGTCGGCCCGACCGAACCGCGGCTAAATTTGGCGTTCGACTGCAGGTCTTTATCGAAGAGCAACCAGCGCCAGTGGTCTGACTCTGGAATACCTTCACTCAGACGCTGAAATCGCAAGATGGCCGCTGCGAACGCCCTTAAGTTCTCAGTATTCGGCAGGTCGATCATCGTGCTCACTCCGCACAATCAGGTTTTTTTCTCGATTTCCGATCCCACTTTCATCTTCTGTTCGTCGCCACGCAGCATCCGAAGAATGTTGGATCGATGCTTCCACACAATTAACGCAGGAACCATCGTAGAAAACAGTGTCAACGGCAGTTGGCCAATCAAAAACACGTCTTGCCCCATGAATGTCAACTGCGTTATCGCAAAGCAGATGACCGACACAATCGAAGCGAGTCCGACGATTCTTAACGTGCCAAACACAATCAGAAACGTTGCTAATGCAACTCCGGATGCGAGCGGTGCGATGACTAAGATGACGCCCAATGCCGTGGCAACCCCTTTTCCGCCACGCAGTTTCAACCATATCGGGTACATGTGGCCGACGATAC
The DNA here is from genome assembly GCA_003670925.1 of Planctomycetota bacterium. Lineage (GTDB taxonomy): Bacteria > Planctomycetota > Planctomycetia > Planctomycetales > Planctomycetaceae > SXXK01. The sequence continues at coordinate 7,222 of QWQG01000172.1, forward strand.
AGCTGATACCCGCCAGAATCGCCCCCAGATTCACTAGCTCCTCACTGCCCCGCCCCTGCAGACAAACTTTGGTGGCAAGAGTCGGCAACAGTCCCTTAATGGCGTCCAAAAAGAGCACAACGAAGCCCCACTTCCAGCCCAATAATCTAGCAACATTGGTCGCGCCGATGTTGCCGCTGCCGTGTTTCCGAATATCATCTTTGAGGAGCACGCGGCCCAAGAGATACCCAAACGGAATTCCACCCACAAGGAATGCAATCACACAGAACGCACTAATCACAAAATCCATCTGCCGCCTGCCTGACACTCAAACATTCGTCTCCTCCGCCTTTCAGCAAGTCGGAGTATATCGTTCCGTCGCGTTTGCACGATTGCGACGCGTGCACCCCGCGGAAAGAGTGGCTGCTACTCCGGCAGCACTTCGGAAAAAAATCGTCGCCAATTCCCATGCATGATGCCCGCAATATCCGCCTCCACGTAACCCCGCTTGCGAAGCAGATCGGGAATTCGTTGCAGGTCGGAAATGCGGTCGAGATCTGACGGCGTTTGCTCCACTCCAAAGCCACCATCTAGATCGCTGCCGATTCCAACATGTCGAGTGTTGCCTGCCAATTGACACACGATGTCGATGTTCTCCGCGACGCGGTCCATGGTCACCGTCACTTCGCTAACATGACGTACGTAACCTGGCTGCAACATGATCACATCAAGCGCCATCCCGATCACTCCGTTGCGTTCAATCACGGCTTTATACTGTTCATCCGAAAACTGTCGCTGCCACGGTGCCAGCCTCCGAGAATTCTGATGACTCGCATGGATCCGACCATCGAATCGATCTAGTACCTGCCAGAATGCCACGTCCGACAGATGTGTCATATCGACGGTGATCCCCAACTCGCTGATCCGCTTCAGTAACGGAATCGCATCGATCGCGAGCCCCACTTCCGACAACGTCCCGCCTCCATATCGGTTTGCCCCATAATGCGTCAAGCCGATGGCCCGCAGGCCATGCTCGTGGAATTCATCGACTGTGTCCGGCACCAACAACGGGTCAGCCCCTTCCATCGTCTGGATGAAGCCCAATGGTGTGATGTCCGGATTTGTCGCATAGTTCTGAAAATGTTGCTCGAGGTCCGAACGGGTGCGAATCGCACACAGATATCCGGTACGTTCCATCGCCCGGTGCCAAGCCAGATGGGCATGTGCCATCGCGTAGCAGGTGGCGGGCGAAGTCCAACCAAAGCTATGATTGATTTCACGTTCCTGTCTTGCCAGTAGCGTCGACAGGCATACACCAATTTCACCGCGCCGCAATTCGGGAAAGCTGAGCGTGCAGCCAGCGCGGCCTGGGTCTTTCATGCCCAACGCCCTTTCCTGGGCTCGCAATTCGGAGACATCACACCGCAGGTCGCGATTCCAGTCCACGCCATTCAGGGCAAGGTCGAGATGCGCGTCAAAAATGAGCATTAAATTCTCCGGAAATCAGGTGCTTGGCGAAAATCGTGTCACAGGAAGTCTGCACACATTCGTGGAAAAACCGTCGTCAGTCAATTCAATCACGCGATAGCCGGGCGGTTCCGCCACAAATGTCGGCTGACTGCCCGTAGGACTGAATTGCAATCCCGTGGCAGGCGTGGTGTAAATTTTTGCGTTACCAACCTGACTCCAGAACTCGTGATGCACATGACCGCAGCAAACCAACTCAATCCGCCGTTCGGAATTAAATAATTCATGCAGCAACTCTTTGCCGGATAGTCCTATTCGATCCATCCAGAGACTGCCAATATCGACAGGCGGATGATGCATGAATAACGCGATTCGCGCTGGATTGATTGACTGAATCTGCTGGCGGATCCAATCAATCTGCGCAGCTTCGATTTTTCCCGGCACGGCACCGGGCACGTGCGTATCAACCCCAAGGCATAACCATTGTCCGGCACTGAATGAGAACGTTATACGATCCTGTCCCACACCACTGACGCGATCTCCGAAGACCGATCTCAATCCCGCTCGATCATCATGATTTCCCGGCACCTGCCATAGCCGATCAAGCCACGGACTCAAAATCTGGCGGACCGCCTGATAACTCTCCGGCATCTCATCATGCGTATGATCCCCCGTGACAACCACATGCTCAAAGGTCTGGCCGGACTCACAGATATGCCGTACCACATCTGCCAGAAGTTCCCGCGTCGGGATTCCCTTCAGACACGCTTCCGGATCTTGGAACACATGCAGATCGGTAAGTTGCAAAATTCGCACTGTGACCATGAATTCTGGGTCTTAAGCAGCGGTGAGTCTGTAGCTTCGGGTTCGCGGCAGAACTGGGCGACATTTTTGAGGTGTGCCCTGTGGCGTCCCCCACAAACGGAAAACTGGAGGTCTAACGTGCGATGGGCGCGTTTACAACTAGCAGCCCACATGACAAGGGTGAATTCTCCGCTGGGAGTGCAGTTGCGGTGCTATGCGGCCGAGCGGCGAGCCGGAATTTTAGAGCCGCACAACGCCGTCACAATACGTTCCATGCGCATGCTGCGGGAACCTTTGACGAGCACCGCGTCGCCGGGGTTAAGGATGCAGTCGAGCATGACGTTGAGATTGGCGATGTCGCGGAAGACTGAAAGGCGATTTAGAGAGACTCCGGCGGCAAGCGCCCCAGCGGCTACGGTGTCGGCAAATTCGCCGTAGATCAAGGCGTGATCGATCTGCGTATTCGCCAACGCACGTCCGACTTCTCGATGGAATTGAATCGCCTGCGGACCGAGTTCCAGCATGTCACCCAAGACGAGGATCCGTTTTCGGGCGGAGACGCAGTCGTTGAGCGTCTGAATTGCCGCGAGGACACTGGCTGGGCTGGCATTATAAGTTTCATCAATCACAGTGTGCGGCTGCTGTTGCACGATTCGACCGCGTCCGGCGTCAGACTGATAGGTCGCGAGACTCTGAGCAATTTCGGACAGACTCAGCCCCGCCATCCGTCCTACGGCAATCGCGGCCACAGCTCCTATGACCAGATGCGCGCCACCTTGAAGCTGAAATGCTTGGCCATCCACATTGAACTGGCACCTGCCATCCCGGGAATGGATCGACGTCGCCCGAAAATCGGCGGCGGCGCGCGTTCCGAACAGCACAATATTCGCCGACGTAGATTGCGACATTGAGACGACGGCCGGATCGTCGGCGTTCAGGAACACGGTACCGCCTGCCGGCACTGCAGCCGGCAGCTCCATTTTTGTCTGACGAATTGCCTCTAGATCACCAAACGATTCAAGATGCGTCGGTGCCACACGCGTCACGACTGCAAATTCCGGGCGCACGATGTCGGCCAAAAAAGCGATGTCGCCAGTTTTTCCTGCTGCCATTTCGAGGACCGCAAAGTCATGCTCAGGTTGCAGTTGAAGTAGCGCGAGCGGCACCCCAAGTTCATTGTTGTAGTTGTGCTGACTCTGGACCCCGGAAAAGCGGGAACTCAAGACCTGCGTGAGCATTTGACGAGTGGTAGTTTTTCCGACGCTGCCGGTGACACCCACCACCAACGCACCCGATTGCTGACGATTCCAGCGTGCCAATTGCTGCAATGCGATGACCGAATTGGCTACGCGGATCATACAACCGTCGGTTTCCGCAGAATCGAGCGCAGCCAAGGATGGCATCGCAAAAGTCGTTTTTCGCAGATTCACAGAAGATGCAGCAGAGTCTGTCACGACGCAGGCGGCACCTCGCGCAATGGCCTCATCGGCGAACAGCACGCCATGCGTCCTATTTCCGCCGAGCGCGAAGAAGCAATTGTCGGCTGCGATCGTTCTCGAATCAATGCTGCCTCCCGTGATACGTTGCTGTCCATAGCTGGCGTCTGCGAGAACTCCCTGCGTGATGTGAGCCAATTGAAACACTGTGAGTGGAAACGTCATGCCGATTTTGCGCTCCGCTGTAATTCCGACTGCAGCGGTGCATCGGACAGGAGTTCCAAAAGAAGTCGGCGTGTTACACGGCGATCATCAAAACTGATGCGTCGATCTCTGATATGTTGAGTTTGTTCGTGTCCGCGTCCAGCAATGATGACGACATCGCCAGGTTGAGCGACTCGAAGCGCCGCTCGAATGCCGTGTTGGCGATCAACACACGTCAGCACTCGATCAGGCGAATTGAAACCAACAAGAATGTCAGCGATGATCTGGCCGGGAGGCTCGAATCTTGGATTATCGGACATCACGACAATTTCATCTGCGGCCTCAGCGGCTTGTGCCATGAGTGGCCGCTTGTGGCGGTCGCGATCACCCCCGGCGCCAAACGCCAGAATGACTTTGCCGGACGTTAATAGCCTTGCGGTCGCGATACAATGCGCGATGCCGTCCGGGGTGTGAGCATAATCGACAAACACGGCAAACGGTTGGCCGACATTCAGGCCTTCCATGCGACCTGGCACCTGCATCACGTGTTCTAGACCGGAGCGGATATCAGATGCTGAAACACCAGATTGTTCTGCGAGTGCAGCCGCGACTAATAAGTTCAATGCGTTGTGCCGACCGACCATCGCTGTCCGAATTTCGATGGAAGAACTGTCCAGCGAAAGGCGTATGGACTGTCCTGCTGGTGAACACGAAAGTGTCTCGACACGCATGTTGGCATCAGCCGAAAATCCAAACGTGATGACATTGCGTTCCGCGATCAGGGTCTTTCGGATTGCCTGACACCCCGCGTCATCGATCCCAAGCAGAATCGGTTTGTCACACGCCAACAGGGACGCGATACGCAATTTGGCTGCACGATACTTGTCTGCATCCCCGTGATAATCGAAATGATCCCGAGTGATATTTGTAATGGCCGCCGCGGATAGTGTGAGTCCCGCACAACGTTGTTGATGAAGGGCGTGGCTGCTAATTTCCATCACACATTCCGTGACTTGATTGCGCGCCATCCGCCCTATGTAATGCGCGAGTTGTTCGGCATCGGGAGTTGTGAGCGATGGGTGTTCAGTCGTCCGACCGTCGAAGTATTCCAACGTCCCTAGCAAGCCGGTTGTTCGTCCTGCTGTTTCTAGAATTGAACGCAACAGCCATGTGGTGGTCGTCTTGCCGTTTGTGCCTGTCACGCCCGTGACATTGATCGCGCGCTGCGGGGACCCCAAACGTGCCATGCAGATTCTGGCGAACGCAAATCTTGTGTCTGCGACAACGCATTGAGGCACGTTAATGTGTGACAGTGGCCGCTCAACAATCACACTGACCGCTCCCCCCGCAATCGCCGTGTCCAGATGTTGATGTCCGTCGCTTCTTGATCCACGCAATGCCACGAAGACATCGCCCGGTTGAACCCGGCGGCTATCGCAACAAAACTGCGATGCGACGATATCACCGGTGCCGACAAAGCTGACGGCACCGAGCGAAGCACGCAAACTAATGGATCTGACTTCCATGTCAGCCAAGTTTGATCAGCCCGAATTGAGGAAAGGGAAAATTCGTCTGCGGGATTGTCTTCTGCTTTGAAAAGTCGGTCAATTGCAGTTTGAGCGGCTAGGAACATCGCTAACAATGGCAATTCTTTCCAATTTTGATGATAAAGAGCTTATGAAATCTGAAGCACATGGGCTCCCACGCTTGGCGAAGCCGTCCGTGTTTGGATATCCTTCGGATCGGCAGGATGTGGTGGCCTGTGCATTTTGAATGCACAAGTCAACGTGTCAGCCTTCTTGGGACGTGCGTTCCCGGAAGAAAAATTGTGAAATTGTCCTCAGAGTTTGAAGTCAGACGGGCTTCTGGGGAATTCTGATTGGTCTCAGTTGTGACGATGTTCCAGCTTGACCGGCTCTGACAGGACCAGATGAGATGACAACGGATCCACAGCAACCAGAATCCCATTCCCCTACAGCATTTTCGGATGTTCCTGCCGCGATGGCCGCGCCAGCATCGGAGACAGGGGCCCAGCCTGAGGCAACAACGTCGCCGGAGACTGTCACTTCAGCCGTTCCCATCGCAGAAACCGGAGGCGCACCGGGCGCCACAATGCAGCCGCAGATTGAAACAATGCAGCCGCAGATTGAAACAATGCAGCCGCAGATTGAAACAATGCAGCCGCAGATTGAAACAACGCAGCCGCAGATTGAAACAACGCAGCCGCAGATTGAAACAATGCAGCCGCCGGAAGCAAAAATATTCGCGCAGGCAGATGCCGCGATGTTAGCCGAGGGGGGGGCGATCACACGCGTACGCGAGAAAATGGCGGCCGCATCTGAAACACAGCCACAACAACCGGAACATGTGACTCCGCGCCAAACGCAGGGCCACAAACCGGCTGCGATTGAAATCCCGACAGCGGAGGCTCTGGACGCAGAGGTGGAAGCAGAAATCTCTGCGGCACTTTCTGATAATGCAGGGGCAATGCCAGAGGCTGTCATTATTCCGGGTGGCGAAACGGATAATGACGGGGATCCCAAAACTGTCGTCCAAGGAACTAAGGTTCGCGGAACGGTTCAGGCTATCCACGGCGGCGAAGTTTTTCTGGATGCCGGACTGCGACACAACGTGGTGCTGTCTCTTACGCAGTTTCCAAACGACAAGCATCCTAACGTGGGTGACCAACTGGATGTCATCATTGATGCCAAAGATGCAGATGGACTCATTAAAGGTCGCATTCCACGTGCGCGGCATCGCGCTGGTGGCAACTGGGATTCACTGGCTGTCGGTCAAGTTGTCGATTGCCATGTCTCTGCCGTGAACAAGGGCGGCCTGCAGGTAATGGTCAGTAACCTTCGCGCATTTCTCCCCGCAAGTCAGGTCGAAATCGGTTTTGCGGGAAACCTCGAAAGTTTCATTGGTCAGAAACTCACCGTTCAAATCACAGAGGTGAACGCCAAGAAACGCAATTTGGTGGTGAGTCGTCGAGCGTTGCTGCAAGCGGAACGAACCGAAGGGGAAGGGGAATTCTGGGCGAAGGTCGAAGTGGGACAGGATCACAGCGGCACAGTCAAGACGCTCAAAGATTACGGCGCGTTTATTAATATCGGTCCCGTCGATGGCTTCTTGCATATTGGCGAAATCAGTTGGATGCGGATTAATCATCCCAAAGACGCGTTGACCGAAGGACAACAGGTTGACGTCAAGATCCTAAAACTGGATCTGGAGAAGAAACGGATCAGTCTCGGTATGAAGCAACTGGCTCAAAACCCATGGAGCAGCGCCACCGAACGTTACGCAGTCCAAAGCACCGTGTCGGGGACAGTGACACGGATTACCGAATTCGGGGCGTTTATCGAACTGGAACCTGGTTTGGAAGGTATGGTGCACATCAGTGAGCTTGCGTGGCGACGTGTGGGCAGTGTGGGTGAAGTGCTAAAAGTCGGTGAAGCCCATGACTTTCAAGTGGTTGAAGTAGACTCGAAACGCAAACGGGTTTCGTTGTCGCTAAAGGCATTGGAAAAACGACCCGAACCGCCACAAACTGAACGCCAGCGGACCCCTGAGCCAGAAGCACCACCTGAACCAAAACGTCCACGCAACGAAAATCTGCGAGGAGGCACAGGGAAGCCCGGCAGTGGTCGGGGAATGTTCGGCAATCCTTCGGATTTCACAGGGTAGGCGTCGCAGCTCGGTGAGACAACTTTGGTGACCGACTTCGACCTGAGTGATTTCGAGATCAGTCGCGAACTGCGTTCCATGCCCGCGCGACGGGTGGTAACAGCAACGCGGCGTGACACGAGTGAAACAGTCCAGCTGACCGTGTTTTCCGGGGAGATTTCGCAGCGTGCGGAGTTTCGTCGTGCGATCAAGATGGATCGCACAATGCTGGCCATGCTCCAGCATCAGTCAATCTTGAAGTTGCTGGGCTACGGGGAGTCCGGCGGTGTTCTGTTTCTGGCGATGGAATCGAGTGATTCTGTGACGTTGTCGGAACAACTCACAAAGGGTCGCTCTTTCTCTTCAGAAGACATGATTGAGATTGGCTGGCAGGTGTGTTCCGCCCTCCAGTTGGCGCACAATCTGGGACTGGCGCACGGCGGGTTGTCAACGGAAAGCATACTGCTTTCTGACAAACTGCAAGTGACGGTGATCGATTTTGGAGTTGCTCGATGGCTGCGAGCTGCAGCGGCAGATAATTCCGCGAATTTGGGCCCCGCAGTAGTCACAGTCAGTGCCCTTGCATCGCGGGAAGACATCGAACGGGATCTGCGAGATTTCGCCAGTCTACTGAATCGACTGCTGCAGGCGTGTCATGCCGAAGAAGACCCTGAAACTGGCAAAGTGACGACCCGCGTGATGCTGGAACGGTTGCTCGTGAGATTTGAATCAACCGGCGCTTCCGGTGGCCCACAAAGACCGTGGAGTGCGCGGGAGTTTCAGGGAAGATTGGGTGAGATCCTGATTGGGACGGGCGATGATTCAATGCCACTGGTTGATCACCGTAACGCGGCCACCACGTCGCGACGTTCAATTGTGGTGGAGTTGTTTGAGCCACCTGAATCATCTCTGCACGCAGACACGGCGGAACATGCACCGGCAACTTTTGCTTGGCGAAGGCAAATTTTGCCGATTGTCGCGGTCTGCGTAGGTCTGATTGTCCTGTGGTTGCTTGCCGGTTAATTGTGGTCAGCGGCGAAAGTGGCCGATCAGCATTTCGCATGTTTGTCCGAATGTGAATTGCATCCAAACTTGAGTCAATTTCCAATTTTCTTGCAGGCCTTCAGCGCGTAATCTCCTCGGATCTCACCTTCCGACGGGATATCTCTCTGGCATTCGCCCGGAGCCTGTCGTCTCCTGAATCCTCTCTGTCTCTCCGAGGAAACCTATATGAGACTCCGCATCAGAACTTTGCTGCTGACGGTCGCTCTTTTGTGCTCCCTGACATCGACTGGCCGTGCTGGCATCTACTGCCCAATCCTGAATCCGTTTTACTGGCTGTTCGGCGGTTGCGGTGGCTACGGCGGTGGAGACTATGGCTCCATGAACACTGGCCACAACTACGGTCATGGTCCCAATCCTTATGGTGTCAGCCGCTGTATTGATGACTGGCTCGGCTATGGCTATTTACGAAATCAAGAGGGAACCCTCGGGCATTATCCAGGTCGTCCGTTTTCGTGCTACAACCCCGCCTTCCCGTGTCTGCTGAATCCGTGCTCTTGGTTTGCCTCCTGCCCCCTGTTCGCGCCCTCGGGACCGGCTTGCGGCTGGACATCTCCGATGGTGGCACCGCTCGCTCCCCAAATGCAGATGCCTTACCAAGCGCAGTGGCAAAATCAGGGACAGATGCCGCAGCCAAGCATGCTGAATCCTTACGATGGAAACTGCAATGATCCTTGCGGGTCACAATGCATGCCGCAGCCAATGATGCAGTATCAACCAGCCCAGATGCCGGTACCGACATGGCGTCCAATGACCGTCGACCGGGGCCATTGGCGTTGGCAAAGAGTCTGGGTTCCTCGTCCCCAGACCATGCTGGTTCCGCAAATGCAGTACGCCATGTCGCCACAAGCCATGCCGATGTTTCCGGATTCCATGATGCAGTCCGGCTGTGGTGATGATTGCGGCAGTGAATGCGGCTGCGGCGGAGACATGGCAAACATGCTGCCGGGTTCCGAGTACATGCCGGGAACTGAGATGATGCATGGAAACAGTTACCCGAACGTGAATTCAGGTTCAGGCTGCTGTGGCTCGGAGAGTGGACTTCCGCAATCGCGATCCGAGGCTGGTTTCCCTGTCCTGCCACAGAGCACCATGTTAATGTCGCCGAGGTCCATGCCGATGTCTGGGATGACGATGGGACAGCCGCCCAACATAGCGCCATACACTTCGATGAGTCGCTGGTACGCGCATCCTAGTTACTCGACCGCGGGAAACAATCTGAGCTACCGCCACGCACTGACGCAGCGTCCAGCTTACGGAAGCGGTATGTACCATCAGCCTTCATCTCGTCAGTTCGCCTACAACTCGGCAAGGATGTCTATGCCTCAAGCGACTGGTTGGCAGACTGTTCAGACGATGCCCCAACAATTCCCAGGCATGCGGTCTCAACGAACCATGTCCCCGCAGATCGGCAGTCCAGTTTACGCTCACCCGATGGTTGCGGGAGACATCCACGGCGACCACGAGTGGGGCGGACCAACCGCTGTACCAGTCGTCCTGAATTCGTTCAACGGACGGCCTCCCATTCAGCAAGCATCTTGGTCGCAGCCGACGCGAACCACAAGTACTCGACGGTATCCAAATTCCGTGCAGTGATCCCTCAGACAATCCGTTCAAACGGCGTGTGGTCAATTGGGCGACTCGGTCTGCTTTCTTGGAACGGCTTGCCACGAGTGATCGTGGCAGGCCATTTTTGTTTGGCCTAGGACATGGATATAGTCTCCGAAAACACACGTCCACTCAACGCCATTGAGTGGCGAGTGGGATGCTCCGCGCGGGTTTGATTGCGATGTTTTGGTGTCGCCGAATTCGTCAGAATTTAGCAATGAATCCCCTGCACCTCCGAAATGCGAGCGCATCTGGTCACACGCCACGTGAACCCCACGCGGCACAAATTTCAGTGGCAGTGGGACCACGGAACCTCAAGCGGCGGGGCCGCTGAGTTACATCGGTAGGTTCATCCATTCTGGTGGTGGATCTGGTTGTTGCCAGATGCTCATGCCGCCATCGATTAGGAGCATTTGACCATGGATATGCTCAGCCGCATCGCTCAAAAGGAACACGGCGGCGCCCCGGCAGGCTTCAGCACCCGGGACAACTCCGTTTGGCGTATGCAATTCCATCCACTGCCGCGCGCGAGGATTTTGCAGAGCAGGCTCGGTAAGCGGTGTGCGGATCAGGCCGGGGGCCATGCCGTTGACCCGAATGTTGTAAGGTGCCAGCGCTACGCAGAGCGAACGAGTCATGGCGTCGATTGCGCCTTTTGATGTGTCATAGGCCACATGCGTCGGCTCTGACAGGCAACCGTTGATAGAACCGATGAGCAGAATCCTGCCGCGAATGCCACGCTCTACCCAGAATCTCGCGAAGTGTTGGATCAGCACGTACTGGGAATATACGTTGAGCTTCAACGTACGATCAAAAACTTGAAAATCCATTTCCAGAAACGGCTTGTCAATAAATGTCCCGGCATTACAGACCAAGGTGTCGATGTTTGGATTCAGCCGGAGGGCTTCTGATGCCACGTGCAGTGGCCCCTGCGGCATTGGATCCGCAAGATCACCGATGACCACCTGAACAGTCGCTGGCAATTGATTTTGCAAACGAGCATCGCGGAATGCATCTCCGTCAGTTCGTCTCCCATGGAGGATCACACTGGCCCCGGCCTCGTGCAGGGCTTTGGCGATCTCGAGACCAATCCCCTGCGTACTTCCCGTAATAAGGGCATGTCGTTTGCTGAGTGCCAACATATTCAATCCATGAAGATGCGTTGGTAATCACGAAACATGCAATCAAGTAAATCACGACCTTCGTCAGTGGCCTGATAACGCACAAAACCTTCGCCGGTTTCCGCATCCGCCTTCACGATTCTGACATTGTCATCGTCGCTGTACATCCACGCATCTTCCTGTAGGAGACGGAAAATTTTATGGAGAGATTCTTCTGCCGCGGGAAGGAAAACTTCGCCGTCAAGAAATAACTGGTAACCATACTCTTCCAGTTTTGGCCATGGAAGTGCATTACCCGATCCACGGTAATAAGGTTCCAGAATCGATTGTGCATCCGGCTTGACGTTCGGGTTGTGCAGCATGTCGATCGCATTCCACGGACAGATCGTCAGCTGGTATAAGTCGCTACTGTCGTTCGGCGATCGATAACACATCTGGCAGCCGATACAGCGACTCGTATCGATCTGATGATAACTTTCAGACGGTACTGGGCTGACGACTTCATAGATACAATCGACAGGGCATACGGTTGCACAGGAATTGCAGGACGTACAACTGTCCTTATTGATCACGTTAAGGTAACGAGTTTCTTTTTTTCGATCCGCCTCGCGGGTTCGAAAATAGTCCGTCATTGAGATAGTCATCGGATCGTAACTGCCTGTAAGTATTCGTGCGATCCCGCGAATGATGTCAGCGGTTGCAAAATCGTATCGCCCGTTTGGCTCTCCGGCAGTGAAGATCGTCCATTTTGACTGTCTAGCCGCATGATTTCCTGCCTCTGGGAAGAACACACACTGTCGAAAAACATCATGCTGGCACCTCACATCGGCAAAAAACGCCGCTCAGGTCATCTGTGACTCAAGGATTTCGCCGCGATCCCAATTGGAGCGATCTTCACCGTAGACGCGTTTCTAGAAGTGTGTTAACTTCCGAGACCCTTGACGTCGAAGCCAGCAGATGGCTTGGTCAAAGTTGAAAGCGAAACTCGCTCAAAACTCTGATCTGACGTTTGTGATTTTTTTCGTTCTATTCGGCATGGAGGCCGCAATGGGATTGAAGCGCACAAGTCAGCAAATAGCTGTTACGAACAACGTTCCTGCGATTGATGCATCGCGTACGCAGATTCGTTGGTTGATCCGTCGTGATATGGATGAAGTGCTGTCGATAGAACACGGCAGCTTTCAGTTTCCGTGGACAGAGGAAGAATTCCTCTGCTGTCTACGGCAACGCAACTGTATCGGGACGGTTGCCGAACTGGATCACAAAATTGTTGGATTCATGATCTATGAACTCCACAAATCCATGCTGCGGATCCTTAACTTTGCGGTCGCTCCGGATGCTCGTCGCCACGGCATTGGACGCCAAATGGTTCAACGGCTCGTCGACAAACTTTCGCAACAACGCCGGCGGGAGATCGTGCTCGAGGTGCGGGAGACGAACGTGCCTGCTCAGTTGTTCTTCGGACACAACGGCTTTCGCGCGATTACAGTCCTGCGGCAACACTACAATGACACCTGCGAAGACGCTTACTACATGCGGTACTGTCTGACTGAAGATGCCACGATTCCGTTTGTCCCGCACAACCGCATTTCGGAATACGACGCGGCTTGACCCCGGGGGCGCTCGACCATCAGTCCGCTAGCCTTCCGAATCCGAAAACTTTGACGAGACCTGCCCGAAGCTTTTTCGAGCAGGTTTTTTTATCAGCCGAACGTCATGCGACTTTCGTGGGAGTGGACCGGTTTTACCGAGCTTGCTTTTTAACCACGATTGGCAGCAGTCCACAATCGTGTTGGGAACGGTAGCCCCAAGAAAAGCGGTGAACCAGTCACCGCACTTCAACAAGCAATCTCCTCGTATTTACGCCGGGTATGCTTCCAGAGCTTCCTGACCTTTACGAGTGCAGAAATCGCCAAAGGATTCAGGGCCTTTGCGGTCAGTCTTATAAGCTATGAGCAGGGGCACCAGTGTCGGCACGATGTCTTCCATCGGCAGCATATCCTTGTAGATAAATCCGAGGCGAGTGCCTTCGGGGTTGCCACCGAGGAACATCGTGTATTTGCCCACGGCCTTGCCCACGAGCCCAATATCTGGGGTATAAGGCCGAGCGCACCCATTTGGGCATCCTGTCATGTGCACGGCAATTTTATCAGACTGCATGCCGAGCCGTGCAATTTCTTGATCGAGGTCATCAATAATCCCCGGCAGTGCGCGCTCGGCTTCGGTAATCGATAAGCCACAAGTCGGAAAGGCGGGACAAGCGATGGCGTAGCGTCGTAACAGCGATAATTCTTCGGCATTCTTCATGCCGTGCTCAGCCATGATGCGATTGATTTCAGCCTTATCATGCGGATCAATGTTGCACAGAATGACGCTCTGCAACGCTGTCAGCCGCGTCTCCATCCCGAATCGCCGCAGCAGGACTCGGAGGCCAGTTTTGATTTGTAATGTGCCTTCGTCCTTAATTCGGCCGTTCTCGATGTTGACACCCAAAAATAATTTCCCATCTCCCTGTTCGTGCCAGCCAATGTGATCATCGACGCCAGTGACCTCCGCCGGATGTGGATCAGGCAGTCCCTTGCCGTAATATTGTTCGACCATCGCCCGGAATTTCGGAACTCCCCAGTCGGCGATCAAATATTTCAATCTCGCAATCTTACGGTCCTCGCGATTTCCGAAGTCCCGTTGCACCTTCACCACGGCTTCGCTGACCGCCACGACCTGATCCGCCGCTGCGTACGCAATCCGATGAGCCAGGGCAGGGAACGTTTTTTCGGCGCTCGGTGTGCGGCCCATACCTCCACCAGCGAGGACATTGTAGCCTACGATCGATCCATCTTCGACGATCGCCATCAAGCCAAGATCCTGTGTGTACAAGTCAACGCAGTTGTCTTCTGGCAGAGCTATCCCCATCTTGAATTTGCGGGGTAAGTAACGAACACCATAAATCGGCTCTTCGACAGGTTTGAATTCGGTCGTATCGACTTCTTCGCCATTTTCATCTTTCAGCCACAGGTCATAGTAGGCTCTAGTGCGTGGCTTAAAGTGTTCGGCCAACTCCTGTGATAATGCCTGCATTTGTTCGTAAACTTTGGTCTTGTACGGAGCCGGACAGGCCATCACATTCCGATTGACGTCTCCACAGGCAGCCAGCGTTGTAAGCTTTGATTCGTTGATGGCACGAATGGCCTCCCGCAGATCGCCTTTCAACACGCCATGCAACTGGAATCCTTGGCGACTGGTGATTCGCAATGTGCCATTGGCCAGTTTTTCACACAAATCCAACTCGGCCAAGAATTGAGCCGCAGTGACTCTCCCACCCGGGATCCGCGTCCGTACCATGCACGAGTAATGCTTGCCTAAGAGTTTGCCGTCTGTGCCCTTCGCCTTTCGAGTATCACGATCATCCTGCAGATACGAACCGTGATGTTTCAACAGCGTGGCTGCATCGTCCGAAAACTCGGGCTTGTCATTCTGGATTTCTTCGCCGAGTGTGCCGCGCAACTGGTGAGACGCGGCTTTGAGCAGTTCAACTTTGCTGAGTTTTTGTTCTGCAGACATCTGAATGCGGTTCCGGTACACAAAAATAAGGGGAAATCTGAGCCCGTAATCTGACACCACTAGCGTTCGAGTATAAGACGAGTCGTTTTCCTTGAACAGCCGTGCGGAGGTGAACGTTCTCGACAGACGGAAATCAGCCTGCACCTGAGAAAATTCCGGTTCAGCAGATTCACAGCGAATGCCACGATGTGCTGAAATCCGTGCACTTGTGTCAACCGACGGAAAGGTTTGCACTGTGTTTAGGAAGCTACGTGGGGTGTAACGCAATGTCTTGGCGCGATCTGGAAGAATCCATTGGTTTCGTAGTCCAACAGTCCGGAGCACAGAAAAAGGAATCTCGAGACAGCATTACCCGCTACATCGTGCTCAAGCTGATTGCAAACGGGCTACCGATTCCGAAGTGCTTCGAGGACCACGACCGGCTCGGCGCGCCACGGTTGCTTAGCACCTACCACCATCGACTCAAGCGACTCGATTCGATCCACTGCCCTGTGGACGCGCGCATCGAGGCGTTTCTGCGGCGATACTTCGATCGGGTCAAGGGGTGCAGCGGGTTACGGCTACCGGACCTGACGGTGATTCTGGACCGACATGGAATCGCACGTGAGTTGTCACTCCCGCACAATGGCGACGAGTATCAGAACGAATTTGGCGCATCTTATCGTGTCCGAAACGGGGTCCTGCACAATCCGGCAAATGATCGCCGCACGACTGAAGGCACGTTCCACATTACCGAAGGTGGCTTGCCAATTCCCCGTGACAAAAAAGTCGTTCCAAAAGCCACATTCGCGGCGCTCTTTAGACACGCGATGAATCCACCTGACAGCCTGTTGCAATTGCCATTTACGCATTCCGAAGCCAATCCAGCCAGTGCTTTTGTCTCGTTACTCATTCGCCCAATTCTGTGTCCTGAAGTCGCAGGCTATTGTCCGCAGCAGTCGATGGAGATTCGCCTCTTCGTCCCAGGAGCACTGGTCAGTAATCTGGACTTTGTCGAATCCATTTTTGGCAACGCAGGCGATCCCTTTCTACCGGCTCACGATGCGGCTCTGGATGTAGAGCAATGGAGCGGGCATACGGGCTGTGTAATTCTGGCTCCGCATCTGGTCGGAGTTACCAAAAAAGATGTTGGTCTGCCGTCGCATGAAGAAGCCAGCGAGCGTCAGCGGGAAGACGGCATGTGCTGGAAATCTGAAGATGAGAAGTACAACGATGGTGTTCCGTTTAAGCTAACCTGTCGCGACGAAGAGGGCGTAATTGTCACGTTGATTGCCGATAATTATTACGGTTACTGTAAGAAGGAAGTCAAGACTCAACTCAGTTATGCGGCCAATCTTGGCGGGCAGGTCGAGGAAGAACATGCGGGGGGGGCGATGGCGTTTGCCAGTTTTAATCTGGGCGAGGAATTCTCGGCGGACAGCAGACGCTACAACAATCGGACATTTGCGGATGTTGCTCGGGATTATGCAGCAATTATGCATGTGCAGCCAGAAGGCTACGCGATCGATGCCACACATCCGAACGTGATTTATGTCGCTGAAAATGCACGCTTCACCGTCGCCGATCAGCGGATTACGTGGCATTCCAGCAGCGGCATGCATAGCATCCCACTGCGTCTTGGCTACATTTATATCACCCCCTCCGGCTACAAAGTACGGTTGGAGAAGCACCCCGCGGCACCATCTTGGCGACTCATCGGAACATTGTTCGAAGGTGTTCTTTGTCACAAACCCTGTACTGTGAGCGGTGGTGGCAAAAGTGAAATCAGCAAGTCGATTGCTGACTATCTCCTGCACGGCCCAGTCTTTGTAGCCGATGCCGAAAATGATCTGAATCTGATTCAGCAGATCTTCGATCGCAATTATGCCGATCGCTGGAACGCCACTGGAAGTGTGCAACCGGATTATGTGAAGAAGGCAACTCGCAAGGTCCTCGAGAGTACCAGATCGCTCGGCAGCGTCATTAAGCTGCTGACACCATCTAGCGACTACACTGACGCATACAACGAATGGCTGGAACAGATTCCTGATCATATCTACGCGATCGTGTTTATCATTAAACGGATGCACACCGGTGCTCCGGACGAATGGCGGCGGCATTTTTCCGTAGACATAGTGAATGGTCATCCTGGCCATGAACTCAAATATGGCGACCGAAAATTGGTTGGCACATACTTGCGGGTCGGGTTATTTGGCGAAAGCACGTGGAGGACTTACAAGTTGCGTCAGGACTTTGCGCCGGCTCAAAAAGTTCAGACAGAAGATGACATCACCGCGTCGGTAATCGTCCCCCGCCGCGCGCTGCAGTATTTGGGAAATGTGGTGACGGAAGAAACCAGTTACAAGTTTGTCCAAAACTGTGAATATCGGCTCTTCCAACGTCCCGATGATGCCGTGCATCGCGGTCTCGATAAGCAGACGGAAGCCGATCTTGCGAGGTCGGACAACTTCATTGTTAACTTTGAACCCTTGTCGCGAAAACGTGTCGACGAGATCTGCGACCGCCCTGTCGATTTGAGCCAGTTTACAAACCCGATGCAGCATCTGCTCCACGAAATGCAGCAGGCCGACGATAGCTACGTTGTGTGTTCCAATACACCGCGAATGGTGAATGGCGAACCGAGTCGCAATCCCCGATACCTGCAACCTCGACCGAGCCTGATTGATCCTGTGAATCAGTATGTCGGTGAGATGGGAATTCGGCTTTCCCGCGCGGTCCCGGTCGATAAAGCTGTACACACTCCGGTGCAAGCAATCCTGATCGGCCGCCGCAATAATCCGCCTGAACCTGCGCGAGGAATCCGCGCCCTGTCAGTCTACAATCCAATTCACTATCAGGAGTTGCCCGAACTTTTCATGGATTTTGTGAGTGCGCTCACAGGCAAAAGTCCCTCTACAACCGGTGCCGGCAGTGAAGGTGCGTTGACGAAAGGACCCTTCAATTGTTTGCGTCCGATCACCGATTTGAACAACGCTCTTGTGAGCTACATTCTTACGGGGCTGGCGGGATTTTCGACGCCGGCTGGACACATTGGCAGTCGCGTCCGCGTCGATCATGATATCAGCCTGCTGATTCCGGAAATCTGGTGTCGCCTGAGTCCTCAAGAGAGGTCTCCGGAATTCCTGATTGCTGAACAATTACTGGAAAAGATGGAAGACTATGAATTTGGTGCTAGGTTAATTCCGGCCAGTCGACTTGGCTGGCGGATCTCCACACGCTTTATTCGCCGATTCGCTGGACGCGTATTCGACAATCCAAATAGAGTCTTCGATAGCGAAATTTTACAGCCGGAAACTCAGGACCCAGCAACGTTTGCCGATGGGATTCTGTATATTGCCGAAGCACAAAAGCGGGTTGCCAAGATGTACTTTGAGGACGGATCAATCGAAATCGCCTGCCCGCCGTTGAAGGCGCTGCTTCATATTATGGTCGATGGTGAATTTGAAAAAAAATCGATTCGTGACGCAGAGATCCGGAAACTGTTTACGAAAGAATCTTTGCTCGCATCTGACTGGTACATGGATCGGCTGCGTCTGCGGCAGTTGCGCGAACAGCAGTTGTGGCAACGACACGTCCAGTCACTCGAGACATTTTTCAACAGCAATGAGTTCCCTGATGAAAAAATCAGTATGAACATCTTGGGGCGACTGGAAAAATCCCGTCAGCAATTGAATACCGTGTTGTCAGCCCAGTATTTGGTGGACTTGCAGGGAACACTCGGAGCCGACCAATTGTGATCCCGATTTGCGTTTTCCGTGTCTTGAAACTCACAATTCATAGCTTCCCAATGCCAGGATGGGATTCCAGCCAGTTGCGTCTCGTGGGGTCAGTCCTATAATTCAATAACGACTGTTTTCAAAGCCAGATGCTGCGCTTTGATCGATTCAACAGCAAGGCCGCGCGACCGAGGGTCGATTCATATGTTGGAATGGTTTCGGAACGTTTGGATGTCGGTGACGACAGTGCTGCAGGGCATGTACGTCACGCTATTAACGATGATGAAGACATATCAGCGCAGGACGTTTACAGAAGTTTACGAATATCCCGAAGTGCCGCTCAAAGTGAAGCCCCGTTATCGTGGATTTCACAGATTTGACCTCACCACCTGCATTGGTTGCGACAAGTGCGCTGTTGCCTGTCCGGTTGATTGCATCTATATCGACAAAGAAAAAAGTCCCGTCGGTAAAGGCTTTCGGATCAACGGCTACACGATTGATTATACAAAATGTATGTTCTGTGCACTCTGCGTGGATCCATGCCCCGTCGATTGCATTTTCATGGGTTCGGTGCACGACTTAAGCTGCTATAGCCGTGACGGATGTATTGTCGATTACGCCAAACTTCCCTTAGAGATTGCATGGGGAAGAGCGTCGTTAAATCCGACTGTGGTTTCAGAGTCAAAAGTGCTCCATCAGGCAGTCTGGGTAAAGGGTGAGCCAAGTCCGTTTGAATTTGCTAACGCAGAAAAGTAGGATTTTCCACTGGCTTTGTGTTGTTGATCTCGTGAGTGACCGACAGGAAGTTGGTTTCGTGAATCTTACCATCGATCTGGATTTCGATCATTGATTGAGACAAATCATTGAGTCAAACCCTTGAGTAAACGGATGCGGAACATGGTGGCTGAAGAAACAATGCTGACGATCGAAGCTGTCAATCAGCGATTGCCATTAGTACGCACAATTGTTCGCGACATCATGGAACTGTCTCGTGACATCGCGGTGCGGAAACAGCGTTTGAGTTCTTTGCGAGAGCGTTACCCTATCACTGGCGGTGACGATTCCGTTTACGAGCAAGAAGTGCTGCAGATGGAAGCTGAGCTACCTCGCGACGAAGTAAGGCTGGATGAATACGTACGGGAACTGCATCAGATCGGGGGAAGGCTCACCGACGCGCAGTTGGGGACGGTTGATTTTCCAAGTGATATGGATGGTGAAAAGATTTGGCTATGCTGGCAGAGTGACGAGCCTGAAGTGCTGTGCTGGCATCGCGGTGACTGCGACAAGAACAATCGGGTTTCGGTCTATCACGAACTGAGCAGCGGTGGATATCCTGCAGAAAATGGACGGCAGCAGGATGCGTAAGATTCATTGATTGGGATGTGTTAGATCCACGTACGGTGTGACACCATGATGGAATTTTTGTTGATTTCACGTGCGATGATTCAGATTTCGGTGGGAAGCGTATTCAGGAAGCTAGGGTTGGATCGATGACGGATCTCGTCGGACATTTTTTGATTTTTGCCGTCGTGGCCATTGGCTTTCTGATGGTGCCGTTAATTGTTGGTCGTCTGTTGCGACCAAAGTTGCCGACTCCCGAAAAAGATGCAATCTATGAGTGTGGCGAACCTGCCATTGGTTCCAGCTATATCCAGTTTGACCTGCGATTCTATGTGGTTGCCTTGCTCTTCATTATCTTTGACGTTGAAGTTGCTTTCTTTTTCCCGTGGGCGTCAGTCTACGGGAGCACAATGCAGTTGGCTGATACCCAGTTGTCTGATTCAGCTCGGACAGAACTGAGCGCTCGTTTGTTGAGCATTGATCCCGCTACGATTAGTCCCGCACAGGTGATTGACGCTCAGACAGCGTTGCAGCTGGGCTGGGTCGGTTTGGCCGATATTCTGGTCTTCTTCAGTGTGCTGCTGGTTGGATTTGCTTACGTCTGGAAACGTGGCGATCTAGACTGGATTCGTGCCTTATCAAAAAAAACGACTCAGGCAGCCGATCAGACAGTGGTTTCGGTTCGTGGCTGATTGACATTTCATTCTCACGCTGCAGTTCAGAAATTTGGAAGACATCTTCATGGATATTCAGGGCATCCATTCGATTCTGTTGGAGAAATTTGGTGCTCACGCAGTCGGCGTGGCAACACACCCCGCGATCGATCCTTGGATTCAGGTTGAGGCATCTTTCATTTTGGAAGTTGCAAGGTTCCTGCGGGATGATGAGCGTTTGCTGTTCAATCATCTCAACGATTTGTGCGGCTGTGATTATCTAGAAACCGATCCCAAAAAAGTTGCGAAATTCGGTCATGAACCTCATGTGGAAGTTGTGTATCAGCTCAGCAGTCTGAAGTTGCGGCATCAGATCAAGGTAAAGGTTGTCGTCCCACGTTGGAGGAACGATGTGCCGGGTGAGTTGCCGGTAGTTCCTTCCGTCAGTTCTCTCTGGGGGATTGCCAATTGGCATGAACGTGAAGCCTACGATCTTGTCGGCATTCACTTTGAGGGTCATCCGAATTTGCGGCGCATTTTGTGTCCAGAGGATTGGGTGGGGCATCCGTTGCGAAAAGATTATGCTTTCCCGCTTGAGTACCATGGTGTCCGTGGTCGGTAATTGAAGTTGCGTTGAATTGGGCGGCGAGTTCCGACCCGGAGCAGTTCGGTCATGAGTATGCAAATTGAAGATCCGCGCGTCGTTGAATTTGACGTTCAAACGGACGAAATGCTGGTCAACATGGGCCCGCAGCACCCAAGCACGCACGGCGTGTTGCGTCTGCTGCTGCGAACAGACGGCGAAATTGTCCACGAATGTACGCCGCACATCGGCTACCTGCATCGCTCGGCTGAGAAGATTGGCGAAAATCTGTCGCCCCCGCAATACATTCCGTACACAGATCGGATGGACTATCTTGCCGGCATGAATATGAACCTCGGCTTTTCGCTGGCCGTGGAAAAATTGATCGGGATGAAAGTTCCCGAAAGGGGCATGCATTTGCGCGTCTTGATCGCCGAACTGGGGCGAATCGCAAGTCACCTTGTCGGGATGGGAACATATGGCTTGGACCTTGGTACTTTCAGTCCTTTCCTGTACGCATTTCGCGAACGCGAAATCATCTTGGATTTGTTTGAAGAAGCCTGCGGGGCAAGGCTCACCTACAGTTACTTAACGGTTGGTGGGGCAACGCATGACCTGCCAGACGAGATTGAGATCCCTGACGGATTGGCATCACTCACCGGTCGGAAGCAAGGTGAGCGTTTTCCGTTTACAGATGTGATTGAGATGTTCTTGCAGTGGCTGGAACCCCGCATCAAGGAATATCACACCCTGCTGACGCGGAATACAATTTTCATCAAGCGCACGGCTGGACAGGGAATCCTGACGCCTGAGATGGCCGTCAGTTATGGATGTACGGGGCCGGTCTTGCGGGGAAGCGGCGTTGACTTTGATCTGCGACGTGACGGCGAACCGATTTACACAAATATGTATAAGGACTATGACTTCGACGTCATCGCAGCACCGTTTAAAGATGCGCCTCGCGAAGTGGTACTTGGCGACAACTGGTGTCGCTTCTATGTGCGAATGCTAGAAGTCGTCCAAGCGATTCGACTTGTGCGCCAAGCGATCCCTAAGTACAAAGCTGCCACGGGTAGTTTTCGTGAAGTGTTTAAACTCAACAGTAAACTGCCAAAGGATGAGGTCTACCTCGAAACCGAAGCACCTCGGGGTCAGATGGGATTTTACGTGGTAGGGAATGGCGAAGGAAATCCGCTCCGCGTTCGCGCCAAGAGCAGTTGTTTCTGCAACGTAGCCATCACTGACCAGATCTGTCGAGGTGTACCACTTGCCGATATTCCGGCGATCGTTGGTTCACTCGACATCGTGATGGGCGAGATTGACAGATAGCGTAAGGTCGAGCTTGCATTTCCTGCGTCCTGAGGTACGCGGTCGGCACGCATTTACCGGATCTGAGTTCCTGAGAACATCAGGAAAAGCCGGATCTTTGTGGCAACATGCGAGATGCCCGTTCCAAGATATGCGTGTCAAACCGTATAATTCGGGGACGGCACCATGGTGCTGGATCACGTCGCTCCGATTTGCCTCAACCACTTCACAACACGAATTCGCATGATTTCTCACCGACCTGACATCCGGAACCTACTTGAAGAACGCATTTTGATCATCGACGGCTCAATGGGAGCCCTGATCATGTCCAATAACCCGGACGAAGCCGGTTATCGAGGCGTGCGTTTTAAAAATCATACGGTTGATATTAGAAACGCCACCGACCTGCTTGTGCTGACTCAGCCAAAGATGATCAGCGACATTCATCACCAGTATCTGGATGCAGGCGCTGACATCATTGAAACAGACACGTTCAACGCGAACCTCGTGTCCATGGAAGAGTTTCAGTTATCGCACCTCACGCATGAAATCAACAAAGTGGGGGCTGAACTGGCTCGTGCAGTGGCCGACAAAGAGACCGCACGCAATCCCAATAAGCCGCGTTACGTCGCCGGAAGCATCGGGCCCACGAAGGTGCAGTTATCGATGAACGCCGACAAACCCGGCAGTCGCCCTTTTCAATTTGACCAGATGGTCGAATCCTACGCCGTGCAAATCCGAGGACTGATGGACGGCGGTTGCGACTTGTTGCTGCCGGAAACGAGCTTCGATACGCTAAACATGAAGGCCTGTTTGTTTGCCATTTCACAGGTGTTCGGTGAACAGGGACGGGAGATTCCCGTCATGATTTCCGGCACAGTGTTCACGGGCGGCGTGACGCTGCTGGGCCAGTCAGTAGAAGCCTTCTATGCGGCAGTGGAACATTTCCCTGCCCTCAGCGTGGGCTTTAATTGCGCGCTAGGCCCGAAGCAAATTAAGCCCTACCTAGAAACCCTCTCGAAATTAGCAACAACCTACGTCAGTTGCTATCCAAACGCCGGCATGCCAGACGGTATGGGTGGATTCGACACGAACGCCAGCGACTTTGCCGAAATCGTGCGATCACTAGCAAAATCCGGACTGTTGAATATTGTCGGCGGCTGTTGTGGCACAACACCTGAATACATCAGGGCTGTGGCGGAGGCGGTGAAAGGCATCAAGCCTCGCAAAATCCCGCAGGGTAACGGTTGGTCTACCTATTCTGGATTCGATTATTTAGCGCTGCGACCAGAATCGAATTTTATGAACGTCGGCGAGCGCACCAACGTCGCGGGTTCACGAAAATTTCTGAGACTGGTACGTGAAGACAAGTTTGACGAAGCTGTCAGCATCGCGCGCGATCAGGTCGAAGGTGGCGCTCAGGTGATCGATGTGAATATGGACGAAGGCCTGTTGGATGGGCCGCGTTGCATGGAGAAATTCCTGTGGCTTCTGCACGATGATAACATTCGCGTGCCCATCATGATTGACAGTTCTGACTGGAAAGTCCTTGAGGCAGGGCTGAAGTGCGTTCATGGGAAGAGCATCGTTAACAGTATCAGCTTGAAAGAAGGCGAGGCCGAATTCCTGCACCGCGCGAAACTCGTCCGGCGTTATGGAGCAGCCGTGATCGTGATGGCGTTTGACGAAACAGGTCAAGCCGCCACTTGCGAAGAAAAGGTGCGGATCTGCAAACGGGCGTACAAGTTGTTGACCGAAAAGGTTGGCTTCCCGCCCACGGATATCATCTTCGATGCCAACATTCTGACGGTTGGTACAGGCATGGAGGAACACGCCAACTACGCAGTCGAATTCATCGAGGCCGTGCGCCGTATTAAGCAAGAATGCCCCGGTGCGAAGACGTCCGGTGGCGTCAGTAACGTATCGTTCTCGTTTCGCGGGAACGATGTCGTACGAGAAGCGATGAACGCGGCTTTTCTGTATCACGCGATTCAGGCGGGGCTCGACATGGGCATCGTCAATCCGCAGCAATTGGAGGTATATGACGAGATTGATAAAGAGTTATTGGTCTACATTGAAGATGTGTTATTGAATCGTCGAACAGATGCCACGGAACGGATGGTTGATTACTCCGAGAGAGTCAAAGCTAAAGCTAGTGGTAAAGACAAGGTTGAAGAATGGCGTGCCGGCACCGTTGAACAGCGTCTCCAGCATGCACTCCTGAAAGGGATCACGGATTACATCGACGGCGATACCGAGGAAGCTCGCATAAAATATGGGCGCCCGCTGGACATCATTCAAGGGCCGTTAATGGACGGCATGAACATCGTCGGTGAACTGTTCGGTGCCGGTAAAATGTTTTTACCTCAAGTTGTTAAGTCTGCACGCGTTATGAAGAAGTCTGTCGCGTGGCTTGAACCATTCATGGAAGCTGAAAAGGCCGCAAAGGTCAACGGGCGACTCGAACAATTTACAGACATTGGTCTGTTCACCGGCACTCGCGATGAGGCGGTCGCGTTGGCCGCAGCAGCGGAACTGCTGGCCGATCCGAATGCCGTTGCAAGTAGCACCCGAGGCACATTTCTAATCGCAACGGTGAAAGGTGACGTGCACGACATTGGCAAAAACATCGTGGCTGTCGTCTTGCGATGTAATAATTTTAAGGTGATTGACCTCGGCGTAATGGTGCCGTGTGAAAGAATCCTAGAAGAGGCCATTAAACATCAAGTCGATATCATTGGACTGAGTGGCCTCATCACGCCATCGCTGGAGGAGATGATCACTGTCGCACGCACAATGAAAGAGCAGGGGTTTAGTGTACCGCTTCTCATCGGAGGCGCCACAACCAGCGCGAAGCACACGGCAGTCAAGATTGCACCAGCCTACGATCAACCGGTGGTGCATGTGGGCGATGCGTCTTTGTCGGTTGGGGTGGTCGAAGCATTGCTGGATGCCGATCGCAAGCCAGCGTTCGTGGTCAAGAATCTGGAAGCACAGGTCAAAGCGAAGGCTTCGTTTGATCAGCGTCAGCAGATCAGCTTGATGCCGTATGCGGATGCGTTGGCAAAGCGGTTCACAATCGATTGGGCCAACTACGTTCCACCAAAGCCCGAGTTCTTGGGGACTCGGATCATTGCAGACCTGCCGTTGGAAGAACTGCTCCCGTACATCGACTGGTCGCCGTTCTTCAGTTCATGGCAACTGATCGGCAAATATCCAAAAATCCTTGATGATGCGGTGGTTGGTGAAGAAGCTCGCAAGCTGTTCGCTGACGCTCAGGATGAGTTAAGGGGACTTCTCGGGAATAAAAGTATCAAGGCCCGCGGCGTCTATGGATTCTGGCCGGCGAATTCTGACGGCGATGACATCGTGTTGTGGACTGATGAAACACGGATGCAGGAACTCATGCGATTCCCCATGCTGCGGCAACAATGGGAACGCGTTGGACAGAAAGACTTTCGCTCGCTAGCGGATTACGTGGCACCAAAAGGTGGCGGGCATGCTCTGCGTGATAAACCTTCCCCAACGTCCGCGCACACATCATCGCCCTTAGATTTTCAAAAACATCCCTCGGAACTCGTCACACGGGATGATGACAGCTACGTTGATTACATCGGGGGCTTTGCGGTCACGGCTGGTGAAGGCTGTGACGAACTTGCCAAATCCATTGAAGCCGCGGGTGATGATTATCGAGCCATCATGATCAAGGCGCTTGCAGATCGCTGTGCAGAAGCGTTCGCTGAATACCTACATGCGAAAGTTCGCCGCGAGTGGGGTTATGGTCGAACTGAAAATCTGACCAGTGCCCAACTGATTGAAGAAGAGTACGACGGCATTCGTCCGGCATTTGGATATCCATCGTGTCCTGACCATCTTCCAAAGGGTCCGCTCTGGAAATTGCTGGACGCGGAGAAAGCCACAGGCATGACTCTGACCAGTAGTTTCGCCATGTGGCCAGCGGCTTCGGTCAGTGGGCTTTATTTCAGCCTTCCCACACGTTTGCTCCCCGGCTCCCGTTATTTTAGTGTGGATCGCATCACTAAGGACCAAGTTAAAAACTACGCCGCTCGCATGAACATGACTGTCAAGGAGATTGAACGCTGGCTGGCACCCAATCTTGGGTACAATCCGTAGGGTGCAGGAAACAAACATCCAGACTGTTCAGAAGATTTACGCCATGCTTAGAAATGAAAATTTGTGGCTGGCTGCGGCTTAATGTTGTAGCATCCTCGCGGCTGCAAGCACTCACAGACAGTCTGCGGCAAAGTTACCGTCAGGTTGGGGGGGGGCTTAAGACAACACCGTTGATCTGGACCTGATCATTAAGGGCGAACGCGCTGCTGATGTCCGGGAGTTGCTCGAGGTGTCCGACGGGTTTTGGGGCTTTTGCCAACAGAGTCGAGGGTTTGATATCAGTATTGTCGCGGGATTTCTGAAATCTGCGGGGGCTGGTTAACGGCAATCGGATTCTCAAGTCATAAAACAAACCGCTGA
This sequence comes from Planctomycetota bacterium, assembly GCA_003670925.1. GTDB lineage: Bacteria > Planctomycetota > Planctomycetia > Planctomycetales > Planctomycetaceae > SXXK01. The sequence continues at coordinate 34,222 of QWQG01000172.1, forward strand.
GCCCTGCACGGATCCGACCCACCAACATGGCTTGAACTTGTGGGCGGAAGTGGGGAGACTTCCTACCCGGGGTATGGAACAACAGGTTTCCATGTTAGATCCCGTGTTTTGGCCCGTCTTTACCCGCAGCAGAGCAATCAATGCCAGCAAATTGGAACGAAATGAACTCGACCTGCGTCGGCAGGGCCTCTGCATGACGAACGCGAGTTCAGGAAAAAGCAGTGATTTTGAACCCGACCGGGATCAAATCATTGGTCAGTACTATCGGACACATTCCCGTGAATTGTGGGCGTTGTTTTATGCGATGTGTGGTGATCGGGAGCGTGCGTACGATGCGGTGCAGGAATCCTGCTTACGTTACTATGACTACAAAGGGGAACCTGTTCGCGATTTGCGGGCATGGTTGTTGCGGGTCGGGCAAAACTGGTTACGGGATGTCGCTCGAAAAAAGAGCAATTCCTGTCGCCTGCTGTCTGGCCTAGACGACTTTGCTGGGAAACGAGATTCTGCGGAAGAGCTGTTGATGCTGTCCGAAAGGCAGGGCCAAGTACGTGGGGCATTGAGTGTACTACATGAAGACGACCGAAAAGTTCTAGTCATGAAGTATTCGATGGACTGGTCAGCCGCGCAGATAGCGACTGTCATGGACTGCAGCCCTGCTGCTATTGATATGCGATTGTCGAGGGCACGACGCCGTCTCGCCGAAATTCTTATGGAACAAGGATTTGACTATGAATGACAATTCTACCACCAACGGCGGTCAGAGGCGATTAACGTCTAATGATCAGATGGATTCGCTGCTGCGTGATTTTTTTCGCTTGGAAACACCGCTGGAATTAAATCAACCGTTGCGTCGCCATGGATTGCCGATTGCCGCTGTGGCAACACTGACGCTGGCTCCCGAGCATCATGTTGAGCAGCTACGGCCTCGATCCAGTCGCGTTGTCGGCGTGGCTGCGTCGGTCGTAGCGATGGCTTTGGCAGGACTCGTGCTGGTCTCCGGAAATCATGAGCTGCGATCAAATGGCAACGGTTTCGCAGGTCGAGCGCCTCTCGCCACTCCGCCTGAGATCGACAAGCCAATGCTCGTTTCACCACAAGGCGACTCCCGCGGATCAACCAAGGCCATTGGCCCTGACGGCGTGACGCTTGAAGAAACCGACAGCATCGAACTGCATTCGCCGAAGTAGCGGTGAATGTCCGGAAATTTCTGTGTCAGACAAAGCTCTGCACGACCGTTGCTACCTCGTTTCACCGGCCGCTTTCCTTTTCCACGTCCCCAGCGGCAGGACTTTTGCGCGTGCGGCCCATGCGTCCCATGCTGCAGCCATTGTTGCAACAAGTTCGGGTTGAGTTTCCGCAAGATCAGCCTGTTCTCCGCGGTCTTTCGCCATGTCATAGAGTTCCCAGGGTTGATCTTCTTTTCCAACAAGTTTCAAATTCTCTCTGCGAACGGCACGGTTCCCTTCGTGTTCCCAGAAGAGTGTGCGTTTTGCAAAGGGCGGTGTACCGGATGGCAAATCAGACGGATGCAGCAGTGGCTTTAAAATCTGGCCTTCAAGAGGTGGCACATCATGAGCATTGAATTGCCGGGGATACTCAGCGCCCGCCACATCGACGCAAGTCGTCATGATGTCGATCAAGTGTGACGGTTCCTGCACAAGTCTGCCTGTCGGAGTCTCATTCGTTGTTGTCCGTTGAATGCCAGCGGGCCAGTGTACGATCAGTGGTGTGCTGATGCCTCCTTCGTGAGTCCAGTGCTTAAATTCCCGAAAGGGTGTATTGCTGACGTTTGCCCAGCCGCGACCATAGGCGATGTAAGAATCGTCCGGCCCCGGCATCATCTCAGGCCCTGTGCGAACCCACCGACCGTCGCGGGTCTGCATCGGAGCACTGATGCGAGGTTGCAGACCGTCGCGACCGAGTGGCTGCAAATTGCCAGCCCTGATCCATTGTCTTTGCGTCCGACCCCTTCCGCGCAGCCGCCGTTGTCCTGCAGAAAGAAGATCAGCGTGTTGTCCAGGTCCCCGGTGGATTCCAGTTGATCAAGAATCCGCCCGATGCCCTGATCCATGTCGTCTGACATGATCAAAACAATATTTGGCCGAGAGTTGACTGCGTCTGTCTTCAAAGGCTCCTCTGCGTACAGAAGATCACCTGCAACGAAGCCCAGCATCGTCGCCAACGCGAAACAAAATCCACTGTATCGTTCCAAGATTTGAAATACCTGCATGTCGGAAATTTGCCTTGGATCGGGCATTGAGTACGACGAAGTGATGAGAAACCGGCAGACTTTGGGTTGCGGCTCCCGTTTTTCAATCGATCAACCGAATCTTTTGTTCGCATGCCGCGTTTACGACTGACAACCGTTGAAAACTGAAATATCCTGTCGATTCTAGTCTGCTGTCCCGGACGAATTTTTGGGGACACCTTGGAAGTATCTACGCAAAGCCCGAGCACGTTTTATGGCAACTCCAGAACCATCTGACAACTTAAACCGCCCGTCCGGCGATCTTAGTAATCTGCGGATTGGCGAATTTCTGCTGTTGCGGCTACTGGGCAGTGGCGGCATGGCGGACGTGTATCTAGCCGAACAGACGTCACTTCATCGTAATGTCGCCGTAAAGATTTTGAAGAATGATGTCATCACTGGTGACCGCGATGTCATGCTCAAACGCTTCGAACAGGAAGCGCGCGCTGCTGGCGCTTTAAGTCATTCCAATCTCGTCCAGATCATCACCACCGGCCGTGAAGGCAATATTAGCTACATCGTCCAAGAATACGTGGCCGGTGTGAATCTCAGCCAGTGGATCAAGAAGCACGGGCCCCCGGACTACGGCACAGGATTAAAATGGATGCAGCAGATTGCGGCCGCATTACAGGCGGCGTCAGACGCTGGCATTGTGCACCGGGATGTGAAGCCCGAAAACGTTATGATCAATCGTAGTGGCATAGCCAAAGTCACGGACTTTGGGCTGGCGCAGTTGAATCAGCCTTCAAGTCCAAAAATGAATCTGACGCAAATGGGGACTACGATGGGGACGCCGTGGTACATGAGCCCCGAACAAATTCAGGGTGAGAAACTAGATCATCGCAGCGACCAGTATTCATTCGGCGTCACCTGCTACCACATGTTCGCGGGACAGCCACCGTTTCCGGGAAAGAACGCGATGACAGTCGCCGTGCAACACTTGAAAGAAGAACCGACACCACTGAACACGTTTAGAGCCGACTTGCCGATTGCTCTGTGCGCCGTCATTCATCGCATGCTCCAAAAAAAACCAGACGATCGCTTTCAAGATGCGAAGGAACTAGAAGCCGAACTGAAACGTCTCGATGCTGTCCCACTGAATACTAAACTTGGCGCCACCAAAAGTCTCTTTGGACAGTGGATGCCTCGCCTCCCGGAAGTTAAACACGTTTCGGTGGGATTCTTAGCCGTGCTGGTCGTCTCGTATGTTGCAGGACAGCGAATGGAACAGACCGTTCAAATTCCTGATCCGGAACAGACAGTGGCTATTAAAAAAGAGGAGACCGCGGAGGCGCAATTTGCCGTCGCAATGCGGCAACCATTGCGGACAGCTGCATGGCGAGCCGTTATTTCAAATTTCAATGACAGTTCATTGGCCGATCTGGCCAGACTGCGTCTGGGCGTTGCCTTGATGGCTGGCGCCGTACCCGATACGAAAAAGTCACTCGAGGAATTTCGTAAAATAGAAGACGCTAGTGGGCTGGGTCCAGAAAAGAGTCACCTCAAACTCTTGGGTAAGGTTGGGCAACTTTGGGTCATGGAACAACGGCCTCGGACCGATGAGACCGCTCAACTAGTGCGTGAGATCCAGGCAGTGGTAGACAGTTACGAAGATGCAGATGAAATTGAAAGTGCCCTCAATAAGGGGCCGCAGGAATTAAAGTGGTTCTTTGAACGATCGCAATTTGGATTGACTTCGCCAACTGGCTTCGCGTTTGGGATGCCGAGTCCAGGGCCGCAGCAGCCGCGTGAACGTCGCCCAGGAAATCTACGCAATGAATAGGATTTCCAACTTGTACAAGACGCTTTACTGGATTGGCGACGCCAACGGACAGCTGCATCTGCTTGATCAGACTCGGTTGCCTTTGCATTTGGAACACACTATCTGCAGAACCGCCGAAGAAGTCTGGCAGGCTATTAAAGTTCTGAAAGTCCGCGGCGCGCCAGCAATTGCGGGTGTCGGCAGCGTATGGTGTGGTGATCGGTCTGCAGGCGTCTCGTCACGCTGCGGCCGATGATTTCCTCCGGGAAGTCGAACGCGTGGTGAGGTATTTAGCAACCCGTCGGCCAACAGCGATTAATCTCGGCTGGGCGTTGGATCGCATGCAGGCGGTCGCTTGCAGCTGTGCCGCGATTACGGCGGCTGAAATTCATGATCGATTGCTGGCAGAAGCGCACAGCATCGAACAGGAAGATCTGGCAATGTGTGCGGCGATTGGGCGACATGGGAGCACGTAGCTGAAATCGGGCAGCTCGATCCTGACCCACTGCAATGCGGGCGGGCTTCCGACGGCAGGCGACGGCACCGCACTTGCCGTGATGTTTCAGGCTGCCGCCGATGGAAAAAACATTCATGTCTTCGCCGATGAAACTCGCCCGTTGTTGCAAGGCGCGCGTCTCACGACGTGGGAACTGCAGCAGCGAGGAATCCCGGTGACCTTGATTTGCGACAACATGGCCGCGCAAGTGATGAAGGAAGGCCGTATCCAGATGGTTATGACTGGTGTAGATCGTATTGCCGCAAATCGAGATGCGGCCAACAAGATCGGAACCTACAGCGTCGCTGTCTTAGCTCACTATCACGGTATCCCGTTTTACGTGGCGGCTCCGTCGAGGACCTTTGATCTGAGCCTTGCGGACGGTAGCGGCATTCCGATTGAGCAGCGTGCCAGCGAAGAAGTGACCTACGGTTTTGGAACGCGAACGGCACCTGAAAACACGGCCGTCTATAACCCCGCCTTTGACGTATCCCCGGCTGGCCTGATCACGGCCATTATCACTGAACGCGGCATTATGCACTCACCAACAAAGCGGGCTGTCCGCGAGCACTTGGCGTGAATGCCGCTCGCCGTTGTCACTATGAATTCAACGCATCGGCGACGTTGGTGCGATAAGCGGTCATTGCGGGCAGGAATCCGACAAGTGCGGCAAGACCGACCAGCACTGGAAACAGTGTGGCTTCCCACGGGTTAACCGCCCAAGGGTTGATGAGCAATCCCGTCTGTTCAATTAACCACGGTGCTGCGATCACGGCCAGACCATGGCCGATCAACCAGCCCAGCAGTCCGCCACCGACGCACAGCAATGTTGATTCGGACAGCACGATCCCAAAGACATGCATCCGGCGAGCTCCGAGAGCGCGCATGATGCCGATTTCGCGACGACGATCCGACATCGAATTGTAGATGCTCACAAAGATCCCGACGCCGGACACCAGAATAATGATTGCGGTCAGTGCGACCAGTGCTTTCTGAATATTTCCCAGCAGTCCGGTTACCAGTTTCTGAATCGGGCGCACGGGATTCACGGCCATCGCCTGATATCCCTTCTGTAGTTCGGATGTCAGGCTCAAGGAATCGAAAGGTGTGTCAGGGCGAGTCCTGACCAGGATCGCCGTGACTTCTTTCATTGCATCCGGTGTTGCGTGATGATGGTGTGCATGGTCGTGTCCTGCACCTGCTTCTTCCGCTTCCAATTTCTTCTGAGCTTCCAGCTGCGCCATCGCGGTGGCCAGTCGCTCAGGATCTGCAGCATAGAAATCCCGCAGACGCTGTTCGTATTCAACGACGGGCTTACTGTGCCCTGCGATCGCGTAAAAGCCTTCGAGATTCAGAAACACGGTCCGGTCATTCGCTGTGCCTGTCGGAGCCAGCACGGCGACAACGACGAACTTTTCATCATGCACATGCCCACTGTCCGCACCGCCGTGAACGATGGTAAACGTCGAACCAATATCCCATTTGTTTTTCCGAGCGACCTCGAATCCGATAATCGTATCGAGCAAACCGTTGACACGGGTGCCGCGAATCTTGAACGCTCGTCCCGGCATGTAGTCGTTTTCGAAATACTCGGGCGTTGTGCCAATGATTGGAAATGAACCCTCCTGAGTCACATCACCAAACGCCAACGGTACGGCCGAAACCACCCGCCGATCCTTCTTGAGTTGTTCTAGATACAGATAAGGCAGGTTTTCAATCGGCGGCTGCATGCGATAGACAGCGCTCAGGACCAATTGCAGATCGCTGCCTTTTGGCCCGACAATCAAATCGTACGCAATACTTCGCTGCGTGAATGCACTGTCAACCGCTCCGAATATCACCAGCACCAGCACCATTAACATTACGCCGAGCGCGATACTAAAGGCGGTGAGACAGGATGCCAGACGACGCTGTTTCAGACTCTTCCATGCAATACTGATCAGATTCATGCGGACTGCTCCTGAAGACAGAGTTCAGGACGATTGAAGTCCTTGAGATTTTCGATGCGTGCAAACTTCCCAGCGACATCCGAGGAATGGGTGACCATGAGCAGTGTTACATTGTGATCGCGACAAGTATCTCGAATCAAATCAAGGATCAACTGCTGATTGGCCAGATCGACGTTGGCTGTCGGTTCATCAGCCAGTAACAGGATCGGCTTGTTGGCAAGTGAGCGGGCGACCGCGACACGCTGCTGTTCGCCAACGGATAGTTTCTGAGGCGAATGATTCAGACGGTGTCCGAGGCCCACACGTTCGAGCAAATGTTTTGCAAACACCTTATCGACGCTGCGTCCGGAAAATGACATCCCCAGCAGCACGTTTTCCAGAGCCGAAAATGCTGGCAACAGGTTAAACGTCTGGAACACAATTCCGATCTTTGCCGCGCGGAACCTGTCTCGCACGACTTCCTGTTTGGACGCGATATCACTGCCATCCACCACGACTCGACCGGAATCAGGCGTCAGGATCCCGGAAATAATGTTGAGCAACGTCGTCTTGCCGCCGCCGCTGGCCCCAATGAGCGCAACCTGTTCTCCCTGATCCATGGCAAAACGTTCGATCCCGAGCACCGGAATCCGGCTTCCTCCAGGTTCGCGATAAGATTTCCGAATTCGTTCGAGCAAAAGTGACATGCAGCCTTCCCGGGCGATGAGTTGCAGCGTGAAAAACACGCGTGTACCGAACTGTACGCGAAATGGGGCAAAAACCTGAATTGCATTTTGGCGATTCCCGCAGCATGACTGTTTAGGATTAGAAGGCGATTCATGTACCTTGGACATTCATGTCCGAGGTTGCCATCGTAAATTTGTGGAAAGGCTAGTACTTTGTAAGTCGTGTATTGATGTGTGCCACTGGCTCTGCCCAATAGTGTCCGGGAAATGGTCGGTTTGATTGAAAGTGGTTGGCCGCCTTCGATTTATTGAAAGCGTCAGTGAAGAGTCGTCGGATTTTGATGGTTTGGTACAGACCTCAGCGCATGCAGCGGCGGAGGGCTGACTGTAGATGAACAGCTGCCTGACTACTACTGAATTTTCTTTTTTGCACGTCTCCGCGCGGCACTTGCGCGGTCCAGTTCCTTGCAACGTTCGCGTTCTCGAAGAATCGGAATGATCTCCTCAAGCGTTGCTGCACCGGACGCCACAAGGCTCAGCATTGCGAACATGTATTTACTCGGACGCGATCCGGTGTGCAGATAGGTCAGCAGCACGGCAATAATCGTGACATAAAGATGAGCCAGCACACCGTCACGGCAATGACTGATCAAATGGCCGAAATGCCCTACCGACTTGAACCATCTGAAAAATAATTCAGTGTCCCACTCATACTACCCCCAAAGTCGCGTCTTTTATCATTGTCGGAAGCGTTGGATTTCATTGTCTCGTAGACCTTTCTTCGGAAGTTTTCAGGTGGAAATGG
>QWQG01000015.1 GCA_003670925.1 Planctomycetota bacterium
CGGTCAGATGATGCCCGGTCAAATGATGCCCGGTCAAATGATGCCCGGTCAAATGATGCCCGGTCAAATGATGCCCGGTCAAATGATGCCCGGTCAGATGATGCCCGGTCAGATGATGCCCGGTCAAATGATGCCCGGTCAAATGATGCCCGGTCAAATGATGCCCGGTCAGATGATGCAACAGCCCATGCCACCACAGCAGCAGCCGATGCCGCAGCAGCCAGTTCGACAGCCAGTCCCTGCCCAACCAATTCAGCCGCAGCAGTTGGTGCCACAGGCACCGCCTGCGCAAAATCCACCGACTTCACCAGTCCAAAAAACTGTACTTTTGCCGTTGGAGCGGCGTGTGGCAATCGCTGCAGACGAGACTCAGGCTTTGAATTTGGAGTTTATGACCGAATTACCGGATATTTTGTAGGAGTCTACGGATCTTCGCTAAATAACCTTGATGCCTCGGCCGTAGCCAAGTGGCGAGTAGGCGAATTTTGACGGATCCGGCTAGCACAAAACATCTGAAGCAAACCCGCGCGGCGGATAGATTGTTGTTGTTAACCGGGCTAAAAGGTGCGCATGGTCCGTATTGCTTCTGTGACCGCTCAGTGGGAGTTTGGTTGTCTGGGCATTATCGGCAGAAATTGCCGGTGTTTCGTGACTGGATTGAATGGAGGCATTTTCACGAACCCACAAATCTCGTAAAGTTCGGGGACGCTGGTGTGGTGAACAGTTGAGGTTGGGCCACGATCAGACGTTTTTCGTGACTGTTCCGGTTGGGATAGTTGTGGGTTTTGTGGTCTCCTTTTGGTTGCCGTTTGGGTTAAGTTATGGCTGTATTGCATCAATTACCGTTTGAGAAGCCGCTGTACGAAATGGAAGAGCGACTTTTGAAGCTCGAATCGCAGCCGGATCCTACTCCCGCCGAAAGGGAGATCATGCGGCGAATGCGGGTTGCGTTGACTCAAATGACGCGTGAGCGTTACGCGAATCTAGACCCTTGGCAGACTGTTCAGGTCGCCCGCCATCCAGATCGGCCGCAGACACCAGATTATTTGGAATTGGTGTTTGATGAATTTGTCGAACTTCACGGGGACAAGGCGTTTGGTGACGATCGAGCGCTTATCACGGGATTTGCGCGATTGGCAGGCAGAAAAGTGATGTTTGTGGGACATCAAAAAGGCCGCAACTTAAAAGAGCGCAACGAATGCTGTTACGGATGTGCGCATCCTGAAGGTTATCGCAAAGCCATGCAGAAGATGGAAATGGCCAGTCGCTACGGTTTGCCCATTATCTGCCTGATCGATACACCCGGAGCATATCCGGGGATTGGTGCAGAAGAACGCGGTCAGGCGTACAATATTGCGGTCAACCTACGTGATATGTCCACCTTGGAAGTTCCCATTATCTGTGTGGTGATTGGCGAAGGTGGTTCCGGTGGTGCTTTGGGGATTGGTATGGGTGATCATGTCGCCGTGCTCGAATTCGCTTACTACTCAGTCATCAGCCCGGAAGGCTGTGCAGGCATTTTGTGGAAAAGTTCCAAGCACGCCGACAAAGCAGCCAAGGCCCTGCGATTTACCAGCAAAGATCTGACGCAGTTGGGTGTGATCGACGAGGTGATTCCGGAGCCGCTTGGCGGCGCCCATCGAGATCATTTCAAAATGGCGACAACCTTGAAGGCCCGCTTAGTCGAATCACTTCAGGATCTGGATAGTCTTTCGATTCCGGATTTGCTCGAGCGCCGTTATCAGCGTTACCGTCGCATCGGTGTCTTTCATGAAGACGGATCTGCCGCTCAGGCTTGATCGGCAATCGTCGGGGCCGGTTGTAGATGGTGGGCCGGCGGAGGCACATCGTTGCTGGTTTTGTCCGCTCAAATTTTGCGTTCCTGAATTGGCAAGACATCAGCGAGCCGGGCAGGGCAAATTTGCGTTGTCATCGTGATCGGCTTTGTCTTGCATCGGTCATGAAGGTGGAGCCTCGAGGCATCGCGATCTAAGCGGCGAGGCATCGCAAGTTTTGCTTGCTGTGCGTTTTATTGTCAGCGGCTAGGCGTCCTGAAAAAAGGATACGCAACGTCCGATAATGTCCGTTATGTTAGGTTAATTAGAGAAAAGGTAGTTTTTTTGGGGGGCGAAATTCTGCTTCTTGGCGAATGACGGGTTACGCCACGATGTCATGCCATGCTCGAAATCGATTCGTGGGGGCAGCGTGCGATGGTGGTCTGCTGACCGGGTCTGGTCAACGCATGGCCTGACTCAAGCGAGTCCGCAAATCCCGATCTAGGCGATCTAGGGCGATGTCTGCGCGATTGAGTTGTCGCACAATGCGCTCGTCAATTCGGGTGTTTACATTCGTCCCAGGATCCGGGTCGACGTTGAGTCCCATCGCATCGGCGTGCCAATCCTGCAGAACACGGCTTTGCACCTCACGCGGAACCCCAGCAAGGTACTGTTTGGATTTCGCGATAATGTCGTTTCGCTGGGCGTAGATCCCCGCGATTTCGTGCAACAATGAGGACTCGTTTTGACCGAGCTGAGTGGAAATCGATGATAAGGCACCACCCTGCCCGTTTGGGTCGGTTACTCCACTCAAAAAGTCGGTCAGAATCGACCCGGCATTTTGCGGGACGGAATTGCTGAGCTGATCTAGGAGTTGCTGTTTTTCTGCTGCAGATGAGTTTTGCAGAACTTCCATCGCCTTTTCGTTGAGGCTTTGCCGCAGACTCATCGGCACCTGACGCAATAAATCTTCCAGTGACGGTTCTTTGGCGGCCGGCAAAGTCCCCTTAGTTTCGCTGCCAACTTTCGATTTTCCACCTTGCAGCCCGTCGGGAAACAGGCCGGACAGATCAAAGCCGTTTCCGCCGTTCGTAGGCGAGCCTGCCGCTGACGAATTGGATCCGAATGTGTCGGCTTCAGCAGGCGTTGCGCCGCTCAAGTCGTCCGTTCCGGGTTGCAGCGACTTATTGAAGTTGTCGATGACATTGCGGACGGTGGGGACGGCGTTTTCGGGAAGCAGGGGAATCAGGTACTGCGAAGTGTTCAGAATTCTGGCCGCTGCATAGCCGGAATACGTTTGGCTCACGACATTCCGCATCGGAGGGGACATCGTGATTGCAAAGAACATGATTGTCATACAGATCACGATCCCTTTGACGAATCCCAGAATTCCGCCAAGGTGCTTATCAAAATCGATGACCTTTGCTTTCGCCAGCCAACTGTTCAAAATTCCCGCGACGACAAACGACACGCCGCACAGCGCCACGTACACCGCGAGCATTGCCAGCCACTGTTTCAAAGGCGGATCGACGCCGATCATTGGTTCAATTGCAGGCGCTAGGGTGCCGGAAAATTTGAAGCACAACAACAGCGCAATCACCCACGCGAGTTGTGAAAGCAACCCACGTGAAGCCCCCTTGACAGCGCAATACAACAATATGCCCAATGCGAAGAGATCGACGATACTGTGCGCGGTCATTGTCTGCCTTCCTAGACTTGTGCCGGACCCGCAAATGCGATCCAGAAGTATAGGAGGGCTGCGGCAATGAGGGGAATAGCGTTTTCGCGACTTGGAAATCCGGCAGTTTCAGCCGGTGCACTCATCCGTTATCGCCGCCGTGCTCGCCGAGGTTCGTTAGGCCGTCTTTCGGCTATCCAGAATTAAGGTCACTGGGCCGTCGTTGAGCAGTCGGACGTCCATGTGAGCCTGAAAAGTTCCGGTTTCCACATGAAGTCCGTGTCCTCTGAGTTCGGCTTCGACACTTTGGTAGAGAGAGTTGGCTTTTTCAGGCCGCGCTGCTTCGACAAAACTGGGACGTCGTCCTTTTCGACAGTCGCCGTACAACGTGAACTGACTGACCAGCAGCACAGAACCCGCAACATCAGCCAGTGCCAGATTCATCTTGCTTTCAGCGTCTTCGAAGATGCGCAAGCCCGCAATTTTATTGGCGGTCCAGATCACATCCTCCTGCGTATCTTCTTCAGCGACTCCCAAGAGAACGAGGAATCCGCGCTCAATCTGGCCCACAATAATCTTGTCCACGGTGACGGAGGCTTCGGCAACTCGTTGAATCACGGCTCGCACAGCATGACTTTCAAACAGGAACCTTGCAGGGCAGGGCTCATGTGATAATGGGATAAAAACAGTTTAATCCCCCGCCAACGACGCGGTGGCTGACGAGGAAAATCGAGCTGCTTCCAATCCGTCTAGCGAAATCGCAGGTGTCTCGCCGAGCATCAGATCGGCGAGGATTGTTCCGGTAGCAGGTGACATCTGCAATCCCGATCGAAAGTGACCTGCACCGATAAATACATTCGAAAATTCGGGCACTGGTCCCAGCAGCGGTAATTCATCGGGAGATCCAGGTCGCAGTCCGGCCCAAGTATGCACAACTTTGGCATGTGCGAGAGAAGGCACGAGTGATTTGGCAAAGTCGAGCAAACCAGCGACGCCTTCCGTCGTGGTATGTTTTGCAAAGCCGGCGTTTTCTTCGGTTGAACCGATCAAAATCAAACCATCACGTCGCGGCACTAGGTAACGTCGCCCCAGTTGAATCACGCATCGAAATGGCTGTGTTGGCAATTGGAGTTGAACGATCTGACCGCGCACAGGTTTAACGGGAAGCGCAAACCCCAGCGGCTGCAGCAGCGACGCTGACCAAGCTCCGACCGCAAAACAGATGCGATCAAACTGCAGCGTGCGCGACTCAACTCGTACTTCTGAAATGCGACCATCCTTCTGGTGGATATCTAGGGCCTGAACATGTTCCAAAATCTCAACGTCGCGTTGCAGGCATGCGGCCTTCAATGCTTTCAGGTAACGCGGGTTTCGCACCTGAGCGAAGTCGGGCAGAAAGAGTGAGTTTTGAAAGCGCCCATCCATATCTGCCACATGCTGCTGGACTTCCTGTGCGGAGAGGCGTTCAACTCGAATGCCTTCAGCCTGCCATTGCGTGTCGAGTTGGTGGAATTCCTCCTGTTGATCGTGCGCACAGACTTCGATCGCGCCGCAGATGTGGTAACCGATATCAATGCCTGTTCGGTCAGTTAGATCTGCCGCGAACTCTGGCCACAGTCCATGACTGTACGATCGCAGTCGAGCTTCTGGTGTGTCGGCATTTGCGGCATTGCCGGGCGGCAGCATCCCAGCTCCGGCCCAAGACGCTTCACGTCCTACCAGTTGTCGATCCAGCAGTGTGACTGACACACCGCGTTCGGCCAGCATCAAGGCGGTCGTCAGCCCAACAACACCGGCCCCAACAATCAGAATCTCAGGATGAACACTCGGCATCGGTTACACTCAGGTGAGCAGCAGACAGGAATTCAACTGCAGATGGTTGTTTCGTAAGCGGTACTCACTTGCTTCCGATACAATACAGCGTTTCCTTCCGCCCTGCCCCTTCACCTTTGGCCGTGCGGATAAACAACTCACCATCAACGGCAGCCATGGACGCAAACGCAGAATCCCCCAGTTGATTTTCGGCGAGCTGTTCGTATTTGTCTGGGTTGGCTTTAAAAGCCCAAGTTGTTCCCGCTTCATTGGTTGCGAAGATTGTATCGCCGACGATCAGCGGCGATGTCGATACCGGGCCGCTCAGTCGTTCCTTCCACATTTCCTCGCCGGTCTTTGCATTCCAGCAATACGCGATGCCGTTGTCAGTAAAGGCGTAGAGGTAACCATGGTGAACAACCATCGACTGTTCGTAGCACTTCACTTCGTTCTTCCACGCAACTCCAGAGCCATCGGCTTTTACGGCGACTGTTTCCGGGTCCGGATAACCACCGCTGGCAAAGATAAGATCGCCTTCCCAAGTACAGGTTCCACAGGTTGCCATGGTCAGACACGTGGTACTCCAGAGCGGTTTTCCGGTTGCAGGGTCATACGATGCGATCTGATAGGTTCCGCTCAGAAGTAACTGATCGCGACCCGAAATGCTGGCTACGATCGGGGATGACCAGTTGAGCATTTTCTCGCGTTGCTGTTCCCATGCGATGCTGCCGTCGGATATTTTCAATGCCTTGACCCAAGCGATTGTGTCGCAATCTGCCGAGATGATCAGCTTGTCCTTGTAAATCGTCGGCGATGCTGCGTAACCGTACTCATATTGCTTTGGACGAAATCCACCAACGTCCTTGCGCCAGACAATTTTGCCTTTCATATCGAGAGCGACAGCTTCAATTTTTTCGTGATGACAGAACGTAGCAAAGACATGCGTACCATCTGTGGCTGCTGTGGCTGAGGCATGGGTATTCTTGGGATGAACCCGTGCAAATCCTCCCTCACTAATCGGTGTCATCCACAGTTGCTTGCCCGATTTGCGATCAAACGCGATCACCGCCTGTGACTGACTTTGATCATCCGCAGTGCACAGCACGATGGTGTTGCCCGTGATGACTGGTGAGGCATGGCCGCGACCGGGAACATCCACTTTCCAAATGACATTTTTTGTGTCACTCCATTCGGTGGGCACGCCCTGCCCTGCTTCCGCCACATTGGTATGATTTGGTCCGCGCCATTGAGTCCAGTCTTTTGCCTGCGTTACGGCTGACACAAGCATGACACAGACCACACCGGTTAAGAAACGCTGCGACATCGAAAAGCTCCTGAGTGCACGAAAGAGAAAACCACGGCAGGATGAGTGCCGGAGTGACAAGTGTCGCGGCCACGGCGACAACGTCAAGGGCGGGGCAAACAATCCCTCCGCGGACAGGTTTGATGGTCAATCACACTTTCTCGTGACACACACCGAAATCGCGGCAATAAATGGTTGTGTTCGCTATGCGGTTGAGCGAAAACATTGACTTCCCGGAATGACTCCGGACCACAAACTCTTAAAAGATCTGCAACTTGTGAGCGGTGGGCTGCACAAATTACTGACTTCCCAACAGATTTTGCAGATTCAAGCAATCTGCGATCGATATGCGCGTGCATGGCAACAAGGCCAACCGCCGAGTATCGAAGCTGCCGCTGCCGGCACCGAATTACAGGTCCGCCCTGCCCTGCTCCAGCAGTTAGCGAAGCTTGAGATTGAGCACCGAGCGGCATGCGGGGCGACGGTCGATCTGGAGATGTATCTGACCCGTTGGCCCGATTTAGATCGATCGGCTTTGCGGCATGCACTGGATACCGCAAGGGCGTCCGACAACACTTTCCTATCAGTGCAGACGCTGTCGCCCGGATTGGCCGAAGCAGCACACGCCCAGCCCTGCACATGGGCCGTGTTTCTGCAGCGTCTGTGCGAAAGTCGGCTGCTTTCCGAAGACGAGATCGCAGTCGGCGTAAGTTCTGTCTCCCCTGAGTCTTCTTCCACTGCATTCGGCGAATACCTTGTTGCAGCAAAGAAGCTGACGTTGTTTCAAGTCGATGCACTGCTTCGCGGCAGCGATGATCCACTTATCCTTGGCGAGTACATCGTGCAAGACTTTGTCGGCCGCGGCGGCATGGGAACGGTTTATCGCGCCGTGCATCGGAGGATGAAACGCACGGTCGCGCTGAAGGTCCTCCGCCGGGATATTCCGCAAGCGGAATTGCAGGCGAAACGATTTTTGCGAGAAGTCGAAGTCGCCGCGAAATTATCTCACCCGAATATCGTCACGGCCTATGATGCCGGCGAACAGAACGGAATCAGCTACCTCGTTTCTGAATTTGTTGAAGGACAAAACCTGAGTGAACTGGTCAAAGAGTATGGCCCGCTCTCATTGCCGCTCGCCGTGGACGTCGTGCAGCAAGCCGCGCTGGCGTTAGAGTATGCGCATCGCGAAGGCGTGATTCATCGCGACATTAAGCCGTCCAATTTGCTGATTGACGATTCAGGAAATGTAAAACTGCTCGATGTTGGGCTGGCGCGAATTAACGCACCGGCTACATCGGAGATCGATCATGCGTCAGATTTGACGACAACCAATATGATCATGGGGACGGTGGACTACATGTCCCCTGAACAGGCTCAGAATTCTCGACTGGCGGATGAGCGATCGGATATTTATAGCCTTGGCTGCACATTGTACTTTCTGATCACTGGGGGCGCACCTTTTGCAAAAGGCACGGGCATCGAACGGCTGTTGGCGCATCGCGAACAGCCAATCCCATCGCTGTGTCATTTGTCACCGCAGGTTCCCGAATTGATTGATCCGCTCTTGGCCTCACTGATGGCGAAGAAGCCAGCCGAACGCATGGCTTCCATGCGCGAGCTCCTGCAGCAACTTGTGATGTTGAAGGCGAACGGACTGCCAGATGTTACTTTGTCGCTCAACGCCATTGATACAGATGCAGAAAATTGTGAATTGTCTCAGTTGGTGACCCCGGCGATTGCGGCCACTGCAGCGTTTGCTGCTGTGGCTTGTAGAGTGACGTCAGAAGTGCAGGCAGTTCCTGAACTGATGCCGAATTTTGACCTGCAGGAATCAGCCGAGAAACCTGCTTCATGCGCCGCATCAGGTCGTGCAAAATCGCCGCTAGCATTCCTGCTGTGGGTGTTTTTTCCGGGCGTCGCTGCGATTGTTGTCGCGGCCTTTGCGTTCCGTGGCAACCGCGAGATCCGAGAGAGTTCGCAGTCCGGTTCAGTCGCATCCCGCATTGCGTCGCTGACGGATCTGCCAGAGGATGCCGTAGCGGACTATCGCAGGGAATGGGCGACAATTCTGAAGTTGGAAGAAAGTGTCACGGTCCACGGAGTTACTTTTGCATTCATTCCGCCCGGCGATTTTGACTACGGCGACGATGCCGTGCCCGTGCGGCTCGAGAAAGGTTTTTATCTGTCGCAGTCTGAAGTCACCATCGGTCAATTCAAGGTGTTTGCAGAGGCGCAGAGCTTTCCCACAGTCGCCGAAGAAAACGGCGCAGGTGGCTGGGGGCAAGATCCAGCATCACCGCATATCAAACGCTGGATTCAGGGACCGACATTCTTTTGGAATAACCTTGGCGCGCAGTTTGTCACCGAGCAGCATCCAGCAACAAGTCTCGCCTATACCGATATGATCGCTTTCTGTGACTGGTTGTCCCGCGAAACACGAAGCACAATTCGGCTACCAACCGAACAAGAATGGGAATACGCCTGCCGGTGCGGTCGTCGTGGTCGATGGTCATTCGGCGACGATCCGCAACAACTCAAGGAGTACGCTTGGTTTGAAACCAGCGCCGACAATGATCTCCATCCAACCTGCATGCTCAAGCCCAACGCCTGGGGACTCTACGACATGCACGGCAACGAAGATGAACGCTGCCTAGTTCCCGAAGCAGAAGAATCTGGCTATTCCGGCAGCGGCCCAATTCGCGGTGGCAATATCTTCAGTCCCGTCGAAGAAACTACCAGTTCCTCGCGGCGGATGAGCTGGCTCAACATGCCGAGTCAAGACGCGTTTCGCATTTTGATGGAGCTGCCGTAGCGGCGAATGGACAGGAATCAGCGGGGTGGATGTACCGGAGGGCTGCCACCCACCGCTCGCCAGCGTTTGTCTTCAGCAAGTTTTTCTGCCAATGCCGCGACGTCTTGGGATTCGGGCGTGACGGTGATCCCATTTCGAAACGCCACCAGTGCCACTAATTCCTGCGGCGTCATCGTGCGTGTCAGATTCAGAATGTCGGGCCATTTTGTCGGGTCGGCAGTCACGTCCGTGAGGACCTGCGATCCGGAAGTTGGCTCAAAGAGGGTCGCCAGCATCACCAGTGCTTCCAGCGGTTGTTCACCTCGAATCATGGGTGGCGCCTTGAGTGAAGTACACACTTGGCGGATGACCTGAAGGGCGCGTCGCATGTCCCAGACACGTTGAGCATCTGCGGTCGTGCCGATCAATTGGAATCGGCGACGAATCTGACGCTGCTGTGCTTCATCGCCTTGCCATGCCTGCGCACCCATGCCACGTGGGGTAAAGACCACAATGCAGCCAGCCGGCGCCAACGGCGAACGGAATCTGCTGCCCTCCGTCTTTACAGGGTCTTTGCCGGTGGTGATCATCATCGTCGCCTCTTCGAGTGACTCCAGCGTCTTCTCTTTTGAGAACACCACATCGAGATACAGAGGGACATGCGATTCACTTTCAAAATGGATGCGGACGCGCTGCCAGGTGTCAGGTTTGGGCAGTTCAAAGTCTTCGACAGAAAGTGATTCAAGCCGCGTCTCTGTCGGTGGTTTCCAAGCCGGATCACTGTCCGGCCACGCGTGGAAACAATGCTCACGCAGATGGCCGAGGCGGTTGTTGTACCACGCATCCTGATCCCCCAGAATGTCGTCGATTGACGGCAATTGAGCCAGTGGCACAAACGTCTCATCAATCGTCGTGTTGATTTCGTCAGTTGGTAGCTGGGCGAACACTTGGAGCTGCTCGGGTTCAAAAAATTTCACCGCCGTCTTCTCGATCATCGATTTGTCGTGTTTTAGAAAACGATTGAACCAGCGAAACGCATGAATGTGCAGTTCCTGAGTGTCCTCGTGCGGACCTTCAGTAATCTGCAGACCGAGATTTTCTCCAGCGTCCAGCAGTTCATAAATGTGGCGTACTTGGCGATGAATATCGATCACCCCCTCCAGTGGAAAGATCGTGTCCTTATCCGTATTGGAAATTAGCAGCGGCCGAGGAGCGACCAGCGCCGCGACTTTGGCAAAATCCCAGCGAAACGTGTTGACCATGTACATGCAGTCGCAATGGCCTTCGACACAGCCGGTGATGACATGATCTCGCAGCGACGTGATCCCCGCTACCGGGACCGCGCATTGAATCCGATCGTCCAACGCGGCAATCCACCAACTGTAGGCTCCCCCGCCCGAACGCCCAGTGACGCCGATGCGTTTGGCATCCACTTCAGATCGCGTCTCCAGATAGTCGAGCGCGCGGATGCAATTCCAGGCTTCGACACCGGCCGGTGTGTAACCGCGAGAATTCCACCACCAGCGATCCAGATTGTATGTGCCGTGATGCAGGCCTTCGATTTCACCCAGTTGCAGTGTGTCAATCGTCAGACACGCATAACCGTTGCGGGCGAACCAAGCACCGTGGTAATGATAATGCGTTTTGTTGCCAAAACTGACGTCGTCCTTCTTCACCTTTCCATGACCGCAGACATACAGAATTGTCGGCAATGGGCCATCGATATTCCGAGGTCGATAAAAGTTGCCGGTCACGTAAAGTCCAGGCAGCGACTGAAAATGCACACGCTCCACGACGAATTCGCTTTCTTCGGTTGTGGCCGTCGTCTGGCTGTGTAGCGGCGTCTTTTCCGGACGCGGGCTCAGGCCGAGCATACTAAAAAGCTGCTCGCGAAGCTCCGGTTTGGCATCCTGCCATGCGGCCAAGGACTGCACCTGAGTCAGCTCATTGTCCTTTTCGAGCCTGTTGACTTGCTCTTCAAAGTACGCCGCCAGTTCCGGATTCTCCCGCAGCGACCAATCCTGGGCGCACACTGACAACGACACGCCGCTCAGAACGGAAACAAGAATCAACGCCGCGACACAGTGCCCCGCGCTCTTCATGTGTGACTCCTAGTGCTCATACGTAAGATGGACATGCATGTCCGTCGGAGGGACGTGAGTTGTTGTCAAAGCAACGCATCTTGGCGTTCAAATGTGTCCGATCATGGGATACTTTCCGGCAAGGACTCGGACAAGATTGTCCAAGCTACAGGAATTGCAGCCCCGGATCGCGGAAGTTTAAGCATAGGTTTTAATGAGATTCTAAGCGTGCTGGTTCGTTGCGCGTCTCTGCTTCGGATGTGTCCGAAAAAATACTCTGGGCGATCACCTTGTCGGTGATCTCTGTTAGATATTCTTGGAGGACTTTGCTGAGTTCCAGAAACTCGGGCCACAGCGTCTCATCGACAAATCGCGGCGAGATTTTCACCACAACCGTTGTGTGCCGCTGTCTGTAATAACGGTATGGCAGAAGTCCGTACCGTCGCAGCAATGCGACAAATAGTTTGCGGGACCACATGTCATTCATGGAGAACTTGTATTCAAGCGGCGGATCAACAACCTCGATCGATTTCAGTTTCTCCCGAATCTTGTCGATCGCCACCGACGCGGCCGTACGTTCGCCTTCGTAATTCGTCCCTGAAAAGAGTGCTTCAAGTTTCCGAAGTTTGTCGATCAGTTTTTCATAATCGGTCATCAGCGTGTTGCCTGCCGCTTAGGGTTAAACATATCAATCCTGAAGATACAGCACTATACCGCGAGGTTGAGATGGCACATTCGTTTAACCGCGTGGGCATCGCCCCGCGTTCTGTATTTCAAATCTCAAATACAAAATTTCAACTGGAACAATCATGGCCCGCCGGGCACGCGGTTAAACGAGCGACCGCCAACGGCGAGCGGTATAACACACTTCGCGTTCGCAATCCATTCAACGAGTGAGTTTTGTGTCCTGCCGACAACGCGTGATGGCCGTACGGATTCCGGTCGCTGCGCGTCGGATCAATCCGGCCCGGCAGCACCAACTTAAATCGAAGCGTCTACTTTGCGATGGACGTTGCGTAAGTAGGCAACATCGGCGTAGACTGAGAGAAGAAGTTGTCGGATGCATCGCGCACAGAGTCTGATATGTCGATCGGCTCACGGGAGAAACCGGCACGCACGATAAGGGCTAAATGATGACGCTGGAACCAGAAGGCTCACCGAAGTATTGGCCACCGCTCGGGCTTCCCGTGGGAAGTGTGCGAGCAATTCTGACGTTGTTCGTCGTGTCCATTGTGACTCTTAGCGTCGCACGAGGTTATGATCTGGATCTGGTCTGGACTGAGACTCTGATGATCGCGCTGGCTCACTATTTTACATCACGCCGCTTCGTGTCACTGCCTCCGGAAGTGCTTGCCCGAATCCAGAAGGAAGGAGTCCTGGAATACGAGGGGAATCCGCTCTTCCTGCCTCGTCACAGCATCCGACTTCTGATTGTTGGGTCATTCATCGCACTCGGAGTCTTTCTGTATCGTCAACAACGCCTGTGGGAACCGCGTGCAATTTCTCTGCTCGGAATTGTGGCCGCCTATGCTCTCGGTGCGATTGCGAGGAGCATCAGTTCTTGGTTCGGTAGCCGAACGGGTCGTCGTGCCTCAGCGGGATGGGGAGACTTCAAAGCCATTATCGTGCTGCTGGCAATGGCGGTCGCTGGTGTGCCCGAATTAATGTCGATGCCCGATCTGTTGCCACCGATGATACATAAAATCTCGCTGGCATTGATGCTGTTTTACTTCGGGTCACGCTAGGGTCGCAACTTGATGAATGAATCAACGCTGAGCGGCGCGCCGAGGAAACCAAATGCCATCGGCATGCGTTCAAAGCGGTCCATTATAGCGATTGGCGAGTTGAATTGATCTGATGCACGATGGGGTCCACGCCCACGGCAATCGAGACCGATGCTAAAACGGCGATAGCCGTGACGCATGAGATTTTGCCGGATAACATTGCATGGTTTTCAAAAAAAGTGACACCCAGATAACTACTTCGCAGAGAACTCAAGCTCCAGTGACTGCGGTTGCTGATTGTCGCTGCCCGATCCGGCAGGCACAATTGCTTGTTTTACGGCCAGTTGCCCGGTCATATGAATTGGGGAATCGAACCAGCGGCTGAGCGATTCAAGGATCTCGGCAGAGACTGGCTGACTGTCGGTTCTTGAGCGGTGGCGGGAAATCACGATCATGGTCAGCGCGACGTTTGACGGCACTTGCGCGGTCCATGTGCCAGCGTCGTCAGCCTGATGTACGGAACCGCCAAGTGTTTCTAATGCCGCTTCAATCGCATGGCGGGCTTTGGAGTCTGCAGATTCCCGCAATGGTCGGGCGTCAAGTCGCAGCGTTGTCGTGTTGTGGGTTGGCAGGAGGAGCACAATCGCGCCTGCATCTGCGGCGGTGTTTCCGGCATCGTTGACGAAACGCACGATGCCTTGCAATTGACGCTCACTGGCGGCAGGCCTCTGAATCGCAGCTTCTGGCGCGGTCGCGACAGTGGATTTTGGATCGGCTGTTGCTGCGTCGAGATGATCACGGGATCGCCAAAACGTCCCCATGAGTAGTCCCGCCGCAAATGCAGGCAACATGAGCATGAGCGGCAACAACGAAAAGCGGCGCGTGTCCGACTGGAATGCTCCCGTGATTTTAGAGGGCTTCACTGGCTGCTGCTGGACGACAGGTGCGGCTGCCGCAAGTTCCCACAGAGCGGAATTCAGATCGGGTTTCAGTAACTCGGGAAGGATGCGCGGTGCCGGATCATCGGCATCGAGCGAACCAAGTGCTGACAACTCTTGCAACGCGTCGAACAGTCCCGGATGTTCGCCTCTTTTCGACGCCTGTTTCGTGCTCGTCGCCACGTCGCCGTCGTGTGGAACGAGGACAGATCGCCCACACGCCGGGCAATCGACAAGCGTCCCTTTTTTCGTGGTTGAGATTCCTAGGAGCTGCAGACAGTGCGGGCAACGAAACTTAATAGCCATCGAAACCTGCTCTGAAAAATTCAATCGGTCAACGGTTTTGACACATGATACCGTTTGAGTTTTCGGTCTAGCGTTGAGCGTTCAATTCCAAGGATCTGCGAAGCTTTGGACTTGTTCCAGCCTGTATATTCCAACGTCGCGAGGATATGTTCTTCTTCGACATCGGCCATGGACAATTCGCGATACTCGCCCATCTCGGAGCGATCCATCGCAGGTGCTGAAGCGCGGCTTCCGAGACTTGAAAGCTGGATATCGGTGGCACGTATCAATTCGTTGCGGCACAGAATCACGGTGCGTTCGATTGTATTCTGCAGTTCACGGACATTGCCGGGCCACTTGTAATTTTTGAGCAGTTCCATGGCGTCTGGGGTAAAGCCTTTAATCACGCGGCCGATTTTCCGGACGAATTTCTGCAGGAAGGCATTTGCCAGTAACTCAATGTCATCGCGTCGTTCCCGCAGAGGACTGGCTGTGATTTCTGCCACTTGCAGCCGGAAGTAAAGATCCTTGCGGAAGTCACCGTCTTCGACTGCTTCTTCCAGATCGCGATTCGTCGCCGCCACAATCCGCACATTTACCGGAATCGGTTTCCGACCACCAATGCGTTCAAAGGCGGCTCCTTCCAGCACGCGGAGAAACTTGGCCTGGATCGCAGGACTCATTTCGCCGACTTCATCGAGAAACAGAGTGCCGCCATCGGCCTGTTCAAAACGTCCGATCTTGCGTTCAATCGCGCCAGTGAACGCGCCTTTTTCGTGGCCGAAGAGTTCACTTTCGAGCAAGCTTTCATTCAGCGCGGCACAGTTGACGCAAACAAACGGGCCATTGCAACGCGGACTTTGTTGATGAATACTGCGGGCGATCAATTCCTTACCGCAACCGCTCTCTCCCCGGATCAGAACACTGGCGTCAGTCTCGGCGATCAAGGTCAGGCGTTCACGTAGATCAATGACACTGGAAGTCTCACCGATCAACTTCTGTTCTTCAGTCAACTGGGCCCGCAAGGTGCGGTTCTCATGGCGGGCCTGGGTGAGTCCGGTTTGCAGTGAATCACGTTCTTGGAGCAGCAGCAGCGACACGGCCAGTTGATTTGAGACGGCTAGCGTGAATTCTAAATCGTGTTTGTCGAGCGGATTATCGGGATTCGTGGAGTATAAATGAATGAGTCCTAGGACTCGATCCAGTGACACGATTGGGGCGCAGATGACGCTGACTGCTTTCAGCTCACCTAGGCTGTCAAAGAATGATAACTGACTGTGATCTCCCACGTCGCGGGCCAGAATTGCTTCGCGCTTGGATAGGACAATTCGCGACAGATTGTCGGACACGCGACGATAAGCTTGATCTTTGCGACTATCGTAGGCGACAACCTGTAAGTCTGCCGGTCCCGGTTGTGGGGATGCGTCCTGCCCGGCAAGCAGGATGGCAGAGATGCTGACCGCGGTTTCTCGGGCAAGATTTGTCAGCACGACTTCGGTCAACTGCTGCCGTGTGCGGGCCGCGCCCATTTCCAGACCCAATCGATACAACTTGGTAAGTTCCGAGGCGTAGTTTGCATCCGGCCGTTGACCGTTATTGGTTGTCAGAAACTCCGGCATGGTTGTGCGATGCAGGATGCTTGGTTCCAGCCCAGTGCTGACAGCCGTCGCCGTAGCAGAAGTCACGTGATCTCCGGGTGTTGCAATATCTGGCGGGGGAATCTGGGGCGATTCCAGACTATTCGTGAATGCGAGCCGACAGTCGCCGATGCCGATCACGTCTCCGGATTCAATGACGGCATCGCCACTCACACGGTGTGCGTTGATATTCGTGCCATTGCGACTTCCCAGATCGCGTACGCGCCACTCGCCGCCGGAGTGGAAGACTTCACAGTGGTTCCGGCTGCACGCATCATCCTGAAGGACAATGCGATTCGTGGCCGACCGACCAATTGTGGTCATCTGCCCGAGTCGCAGGCGCACCACATCTCGCCAAATTGTACCATCCCATGTGAGGAGGAAGGCCATTTCGTCGGCGGACAGCACGGGGACTTCGGGGTCTGGCATGGTGCGCAAATCTCAGGGTGTTGGCTCTCGTAAAGTCGATGATTCTTCACCAGTGTGAACAACCGCCGGAAGATTTTCCACTGACTGAGCCGAGCGCTTTAAATGAGCTCAGTAAAGATATTCCACTCTATTTGGGATTTAGGCCTGTGTTTAGCAGCACCAGACAATACCGCACAATGCCGAATCAACACATCGTCCGTGGAAAGTTGCATCCGCCCGGCAGAAGGCGTACCGTGCTGCAGAATAGTCAATTTTCAGGGGTTTTTTGTGAGGCCATTTTATGCGTCAGCTTTTCGTATTACTCATTGCCAGCGCGCTTGGTAGCCTGTTTTCTGCACAGGCCTGGGCACAGAACTGGGGACGTTTTCGAGGCGAAAATGGGACAGGCGTCAGCGAGTTGAAGGGTATTCCTGCGACTTGGAAGGATGCTGATTATGCTTGGAAAATTGAACTGCCGCATGGCGGACATTCTTCGCCCATCATTTGGGAGAAAACGATGTTTGTCACGTCGGCCACGGAAGGCGGCGGTGAACGTTTCGTCCATTGTCTGGATGCCGATTCCGGGAAAGAACACTGGCAGGCAGCGATCAAGTTGCATCAAAGTTCGAAGCATCAGAAGAACAGTTGGGCATCCAGTACACCTTGCACGGATGGCGATCGAGTCTACGTTTTATTCGCAGATGATGCGCGCCTGCTGGTCGTGGCGTGGGATTTCACTGGTCGAGAAACGTGGCGCCGTGAACTCGGCGGATACAACAGCGAACACGGACTTGGGGCGTCGCCGATTCTCCACGAAGGCCTGTTGATCATTCCGAATGATCAGGTCGGCCCCAGTTCTCTGATCGCGTTGCAGGCAGAGACAGGGGAGCCGATCTGGCAGTCGGAACGCCTGCCCGGCAAGACATCTTATTCGACCCCATTGATTGTTTCGAACGGTAATGGGGGTTACCAGATAGTCTGTCTCAGCGAATCGAATGGCGTCACGGGTGTGGATTTGCTCACGGGAAAAGTCAACTGGCAAACACCAAAACTTTCGCATCGTACAGTCGCGTCACCTGTCGCGTCAGACGGTTTGATTTTCATCATCTGTGGTGAAGGCGGGAGTGGGAAATATTTTGCGGCGATGCAGACGGATCCCGTGGTGAAGGCGGAATCACGGATTGTCTTTGAACGTAAAACGACATTGCCGTATGTCCCCTGTCCTGTCGCCCACAAGGGAATGTTGTTTCTTTGGGGTGACAAGGGAATTCTCGTATGTCTCGAACTTCCGACCGGCAAAGAAATCTGGTCGCAGAGAATCGACGGTGGCTTCAGTGGATCGCCAATCTGTATCGGCGATCGCCTTTATTGTCTTACAGAAAGCGGAGATGTGGTCGTTGTGCGGGCAGGTGATCATTTCGAAGAAATCGGACGCATCCCGCTTGGCGAAGAAAGCCATGCCACGCCAGCAGTTGCGAATGGACATCTTTATCTGCGCACATTTCGGCACTTAATGGCGCTCAAAGCCCGGCCAGACCTCTAGAAATAAAACAACAAGCGGAAAGTGGATCACCGCCAAATCAAGAGTTCGCTGGCCGCAGGTGACCGTATTGAGAATATGCGTCCAGACACCAATGGCAAACGTATCTTTTGTGCGTTAAAATTATGTTAATTAAAATCCGGGTCGGGTTACAGCCGACGTCAAATTCAAAGCTCTTTTTGTAAAAGGTCGTTTCGATGAATGGTGCATGGCCAGGAGGTCCCTGTCCCCAGTGTGGCGAGCATATGCCCGCACGCGTAGTGCATTGTCAGTCTTGTCGGGCGCTGTTAAATTCGGAGCTCACAGAGGACAGTGTGGAAGTTCCTTTATTCATACCTTTGCCGGAGCTTGCCGTGATCGCTGCCGCGTTGCCGAGAGGTCATTATGTCTCCTGCCCGGGGTGCAATGAAGAACTTCGAATTCATGCGAAGTACCGCAACTTAAAAGTGCAGTGCAAACACTGCAGCAAGCCCTTTACCTACACCCCGACGGTGGTCATCAATGCCTTTTATGCTCAATGCCCACACTGCAAAAATGAATTGCGAGCCGCGATGAAGTACATGGGCAACAAGGTCGTCTGCAAACACTGTGACGGCCATATTCAACTGATGCCAGAAACGACGTAGGTATTCAAGATTCCCGATTCTTGACTCCGCTTCATCTAGCTAGTCCAATCGACAGGACACTGATTCCTCCGCGTTTTGAAGTCGAAGCGAAATCTTCCATGAACGACCAAAATGTTTCTGCGGCGAACCTCCCTACGCTCTCGATTGTGGTGCCAGTGCTCAATGAGCAGGAGAGTCTAATTCAGCTTTTGGACGAACTAAAAGCGGGAGTCGGCAACGCCGTGACGAAGTTCGAAGTGATCTTCGTAGACGATGGATCCACCGACGAATCATGGCGCGTCATTAAGCAGTTGGCTGAGGCCGCCGCGGCTACCCCTCGACCTGTTTTCGGAATTCGGCTGCGCCGCAACTTTGGCAAAGCCGCCGCGTTAACAGCGGGGATGAAGATCGCCACCGGGGAACTCATCCTCATGCTCGATGCCGATCTGCAGGACGACCCTGCGGAATTTTCGGCACTACTCAGGCAGATCAATGCGGGCTATGATGTGGTCAACGGTTGGAAGGAGCGTCGGCTGGATCCGTGGCACAAGGTCTATCCCAGCAAGGTCTTCAACTGGCTAGTTGGCGCGATGAGTGGCCTGAAGCTGCACGATCATAATTGCGGATTGAAGCTCTTTCGGACCGAAGTCGCTCGGGAAGTGCAGATTTATGGCGAATTGCATCGCTTCATTCCCGTGCTGGCACATGCCCGCGGCTTTAAGGTTGCCGAAGTCGCTGTGAACCATCGTTCGCGGCAGTATGGTCATTCCAAATACGGTGTGCGACGTTTTATTCGCGGACTGCTTGACTTGCTGACGGTGAGTTTTCTGACCGGCTTTGGCCGTCGTCCACTCCACGCAATGGGCAGTGTCGGGCTGGTGTTTTTTTTGCTAGGAATACTGGGACTTGGATATCTGAGCCTGCTCTGGTTGGCCATGCAGACGGGCCTGATTCAACCAGCCGTGCCAATTGGTAATCGGCCACTTCTGGCCTATTCGATTGCCGCGTCACTCCTTGGCGGGCAAGCCCTGTCGCTCGGTCTGCTCGCCGAACTCATCGTCGCCAATAACACCCGCACCGCCGATAGTTACAGTGTGAGCGAAACGACGGCTGGAAAAATGGATGCGTGATTCAGCGTTGGTTTGACTAGGAACCGTCTTCATTATCGAACGACTGTCGCGCCCCAACAACGTTCGCTTCGGCAGCGGTTATTGCCATGCGACGGACATGAATGTCCATCCTATATCCGTTTGTTCCGCCCACGCCCCCTCATGTTTGACTCACCCGAGCAGTTCTTTTCGTAGTCGCCCGGTACCGGCGATGGGATGGGGCCGACCCTGCTGATCGGGGATTGTGGTGGCTTCATCGTAACCCAGAAGATGGTAGGCCGTGGCCTGCATGTCTTTGGGGGAAATTGGCGTATCGACAACATCGCCGCCGATCGAATCTGTTTCACCGACAACACGACCTCGAGCCATCCCGCCGCCGGCGAATACCGATGAATATGCCCGCGACCAGTGATGGCGGGCACCTCCGGTAGGCTTGGAATCGATTTGTGGTGTGCGACCATGTTCGCTGGTGCAGAGGACAAGCGTTTCATCCAGAAGTCCACGATCGTCTAGGTCTGCAATCAACGCGGAATAACTCTGATCGAAGACTGGTAATAAATAATTTCTGAGTCGCGGGAAATGATTTGAATGCGTATCCCATACGGATGCGCCGTGAGGCCCGAACGGATCCCAGAATACTGACACAAAACGAGCGCCTGCTTCCACGAGTCGTCTCGCAGCCAAACAGGACTGCCCGAACAGCGAGATTCCGTAACGCTCTCGCATGGCATGAGATTCACGACCAACATCCAAGGCCTCACGAATCCGGTTTGAACCAATCAGCGAGAAGGCGCGTTGCTGCTGAGCGTTGTAGTTGCCGATCTCGGCCGCGCGATCCAGTAAAGGTCGCGTAGCATCGAACTGTTGCAGCAAGTGGACTCGCGCATCAAATCGCTGCGCGGATAATTCCTGCGGTAACTGGCAACCGTCTGACAGTTGAAATCGTCCTGTAGCGTCGATTCCGGCATGCGGGTCGCGGACATCTTCTGTCTGACCGTCGGCATTCAATTTCGGAACAATGACGGTGCCCGGCCCTTCGAAACTGCTCCAGAAAGGATCGTAATTGTTTCCCAGAAAGGCGGCGTACGGGCCAGCCTGATCTGACGAACTTCCCTTGGAACAAAATCGCCAAGGCAATCCGACATTGCGCGGCATCGCTGGAGATTTTGTGCCAGATCGGCGTCCGTCCAAATAATCGACCACCGATCCCATAAACGGCCACTGTTGCGGATCTCGGGGACTCGTTTCGAGGGGAATGCTATACGTTGGCATACCGGTCATCACATACGCACAGCAGTGAATCGGATACTCGTGCGTCATCGACCTCACGACTGTCAATCGATCCGCGATGCGGGCAATCTGCGGGAGTCCTTCGCAAATCTGCAAACCGGGGACGACCGTGTCAATGGCCTGCATCTCGCCCTGAATCTCTGCCGCAGCGAGTGGTTTTGGATCAAAGGTCTCGTGCTGGGGAGGCGATCCAAATAAGAACACGAAGATGCAGGCTTTCGCCCGACTGCTACCTCCGCCCTGCCCCGCGTGGGCTGAACCGGTCCCGGTTCCAAGTCCCAGTGCGCTGATGCCACCAATCTGCAAAAGGTCGCGACGCGTGATCCCGTCACACAGTCGTTTTGAACTTCCTGAAATTCGAAGCATGGTGAGATTTCCTCTGAGTCAACAGCCATCGTACCGCCTTGCTCGTCTGGACTCCAGTGCGTCGTCAGGATTATGAATGTTGTCCAGCCTCTTCAAAAGACATGCATGGATGTTACTTTGGACATGATCTGGCGAGACAGACATTCGTGGCTTCCTGATTGGTCCTTGGAAGCAAGCCTCCGAAATGGCTCCGGCTGCATTTTCAAAGAAGTTGGGCATCAAGGTGGGAATTGCGTTGGAGGCTACTCTTCGCGACACTGTTGCGGGCGACTCACGCGCGGCCCTGTGAGGTGCTCCGTGACGGGTGGTGGTAAAACCGAGTTACGGTTCGGTTCAGATTGTGTTTTAAGAGCACGAGGATGAGCGTACCACGCATCCCCAACGTCATTGATGCATGCACGAGGTTCAACAGTTGAATTCAATTAAAGAAAGTTCGCACTTGGCCGTTCCTCATGAGGATGTTATCCGGACAGCGGGTATTTCAAAGATTTTTGTGCATGACGGGGTCGAGGTGCAGGCGTTTTGCGATGTGACCCTGAATATTCCTCGTGGCCAGATGATTGCCGTCATGGGACCGAGCGGCTCAGGCAAGAGTACACTGCTGCATATTATGGGGGGGATCGAACCGCCGACTTCCGGTGAGATCTGGGTTGACGGTCAGAAGCTCTCCGGGTTGAGTGACTACGAATTGACGCTGTTGCGGCGGCGGCGGATTGGATTTATCTTTCAGTCGTTCAATCTGGTTCCCACGTTGAATGTGATTGACAATGTCACATTGCCCTTGATCCTCGATGGGATTTCCCAACGTGATGCGATCCCTCGAGCGTTGGAATCCTTGAAACGGGTGGACATGTCGCACCGCTTGCAACACCTGCCTTCACAACTATCTGGAGGCGAGCAGCAGCGAGTTGCCATCGCGCGGGCGTTGGTTATCAAGCCGTCGCTAGTCCTCGCAGACGAACCGACGGGGAATCTGGATTCGGTTCGCGGCCGCGACATCACGCGTTTGCTGCGTGATGTCGCTCACGAGAGCCAGCAGACGGTCGTGGTTGTGACACATGATATTCGCGTAGCATCGCAGGCCGACCGACTGATTGTTCTGCTCGACGGCAAAGTCCGCTTCGACGGTCGCCCCAACTCCGATGCGGAGTGGATGGCGGCGCTCAAGCTGGAGATCGATGGATGATCCCATGGAAGTTTTTCTGGAACAATCTCCGCTTGCGCCCAAGCCGCACGCTCCTCACGATTCTGAGTATAGCGGGAGGCGTTGCCGCAGTGGTGGCGGTGTTGCAATCAACGGCTGCCACACGCAGCGAACTGGCCGCGTTGCATCAGACACTGGCCTCGCGCGTGGCCATGGAAATTGTGGCGTCGGATGCCTCCGCCTTTCTTGTGGAAGACCTGCCTCCGGTTGCAGCAGAACCAGGGGTTCAAGCAGCGATTCCGATCTTTCGGGTCTTTTCGAAGTTAGTTGCCGATGGCGGAGACGCGCGTGGAATCGCGATTGGCGTGGACTTGGAACAGTACCGCGTGGTCCGCGATTTCAATTTCGTGTCAGGACGAATGTGTGCGGAAAAGGGCGAAGTCTGCCTTGAAGCCAACGTCGCTGAAAGTCTCGGCGTTGCCATCGGCGATGAAGTTCGACTGGGGGCTCGTGGATTGCCGTGGCTTCTTCCGAAAACAGTCGTGGGGATTCTAAAACCACTGGGAATTGGTGCGGTTGAGGAAACTGCGTCGATGTTTCTGACGCTTGCTGACGCGGCGACGCTGGGAAAGGCTCCAAGGAAGGCTACGGCTCTGCAGATTGTGTTGCAGCCAGAGACAGACGCTGACAGCATTGCGACGAAGATCAGGGCACAGCTTCCAGACCATTTGGTGCTGACACATGCTGCTTCTGCGGCGCACCTGAGCCAACCGACGGAAGATATTATCAATGTAGGACTCCACTCAGCAGCAGCCTTGGCGGTTGTCGCGGCGATCTTTATCGTGATCAACACATTTCAGATCTCTGTCGCCGAAAGGCAGCGGCAGTTAGCACTGCTGAGAATTGTGGGAGCCACCACTGATCAGGTGCGCGCGTCGATGTACCGGGAGGCGTTCGTGCTGGGCGCTATCGGGACCATCGTCGGGATTGTGCTGGGTGCCTTTGGGAGCCGCTTTTTGGCTCAAGGTATGGAGGACATCTTTGGCTTTACGAGCGTGACGGTCGCATCGATTCGACCGCATGCCATTCTCGCAGGTCTCGTCTTTGGCCCCTTAGTGACACTGGTCTCTGTCTGGTATCCTGCGCGAACTGCGTGCGACGCCCCACCGCTGGCTGTGCTCCGGTCTGCCGTCGCACCACGGCGAGGCGTGCCGTTGCGTATTTCGTTCGGCACTGGGGTGATGTTCTTGTTGGCTGCGATGCTGATGTTTGGTTGCGCGTATATGGAGATTTTTGCTGAGGGGACCAGCGTTGTCGGATTTGGTCTTGTCCTGTTTGCTGGTACGTCGTGTCTACCCTCACTAATTAGACCGTTCTCTTCGCTAGTCTACGGCGTCATTAGCCGCCGATTTCCGCTGGAATCGCGGCTAGGCCAACGGCAGTTGCTCGATAACTTCGGACGCACTTCACTCACCGCGGCTGTGCTGTTCGTGGTATCGGCTGCTAGTGTCAGCATTGGCAACACCACACTCCTGATCACTCAGGACGTTCAGTCGTGGTTGGATCGTACCCTCACGGCTGACTTCCTGCTGCGGGCAAGTCGTCCTCGGGTCGACATGTCGGAGTCCGATCCACTGCCTGATGAGTTGGAGATTCAGCTCGCGACGATCTCGGGGATTGCCGCAATTGATCGGATGACATTTTCTCTCTCGTCCATCAATGGGATAGTCGCGACATTGATGGTGCGTCAGCTTACGGAGTACGATGATTTGCCGATTGATCTTGTAGAAGGTGATCCCGTCGAGGTTCGCCAAGCGTTGCTAGCCGGCGACGCAGTGATCGGATCTGTGCTCGCACACAGGTTGGGTTGCAAGCCACACGAAACCGTGCGCATCGAGGTGTCCGGCATCAGTCATTCTGTCCGGGTTGCTGGCGTCGCCAGAGAATACACTGCGGGAGGACTAATGATCATTATGGATCGGGCCGCGGCACAGCAGCTCTTTCCGATCCAGCCCGCTCAGGTGTATGGGATTCGCTGTCATCAGGCCGCGACGGAGGACGTGGGCACAAGCCTGCGCACCATTGCGCGTGAGCAAGGTTTAATTTTTCAGTCCTTGTCAGATTTACGCGAGCTGGTTCGGGGTATGATCAGCGGACTAACGAATCGGCTTTGGCTGATTCTGGTTCTTGCACTGGTCATTGCCGGGTTTGCGATTGTCAATACGCTGACGATGAATGTGATCGAGCAAACCCGGCATCTCGGCGTGCTGCGTGTGGTCGGGATGTCACGCCTGCAAGTCTTTCGGATGTTTCTTTTTCAGGCATTTGTGTTAGGCCTGCTGGCACTCTTACCTGGCATGATTGTCGGCGTGTTCGTGGCATTTTTAATCACCATTTCTTTTCGCGGCGTAGCGGATCACGGCGTTGCGTTTGCCGTCCATCCGATGTTGTTGGCGTGTTACCTGTCCAGTGGATTACTCCTCTGCCTCCTGGCTGCCACGCTTCCCGCGATTCGCGCTGGTCGCCTAAAACCCTTGGAAGCGATTCATGAGGAATGAGCAGCTGCGGCCGGCGCACGTTGATGCATCCCTTGCGTCCCCCCGCGCAGAGGATGATCCCGATTGCCGCCTACTTTCGTTGCCGCTGGTAGATCTCAGCCAAGATGTCTTCAACCGATTTGAGTTTCTTGCCGGATTCCATGACTGTCTCGATGCGGTCGCGGGCGTCCTGCGGGCTGTGGCCAACACTGACGAGCGCTTCATAGGCTTCGGACATGAGGTCTGAAGCATTATCCGGCGCGTCCGGAATGCGGGCTGCGATCATCAGCGCGAATTTCGTCATCTTGCGTCGGAGTTTGGCGACGATACGTTCAGCCATGGCAGGTCCAATGCCGGGGAGCGTACTTAGCGTCTTAACGTCCTTCTCTTCGATCGAAGTCGCAATTTCGCGCACTGGTCTTACCATGGCGCGGAGCACTTTCTTAACGCCTAGGCCATCGACGGAACACACAAATTCGAAGAATTCCAACTCTGCTTCGTTCATGAATCCGATCATGCGCGGTGTAAGTCGTCCCTGTTGTGGATTGCCTTCGAGATATTCAATCGTGCGGAGACTGACTTCCGTGTCCAGTTTCGACTGCAACTGCCGACGGACAATATCCGGCAACAAGACTTCGTGATCAAATCCACCGATGCGAATCGTGGCACAGACTTCGTTCAGACCCACAAGCAGGCCGGTCACGCGCGTAATCAAGAAACACCTCAAATTGTCAGTTGGACAGATTAGAAAAAACGTCAGGAGCTAAGCGTGCAGTGCATTCCTCTGGGGATTTGCAAATCGGAAAAAATCTGGCGAGTGGCGCTTGGCCCATGTTTGAAAACTATGCGGCAAAACGCACGGAATGATACAGACACAGTGCCACGGCGGAAGCGTCTGCGACGTCATTCGGCTCAGGCAATTTTGTGAGTCTCAGTGCCGCCTGAACGGCCAATTGCATCTGATCCTTGGGAGCTTTTCCGCTGCCAGTGAGGAGGCGTTTGATTTCCGCAGGAGAATAGTGAATTACGGGAATCCCGGCATCGGCAATCGTCATCAGAATTGCCCCACGAGCATGTGCGAGCAGCAGCGATGATTTGACATTGATGGCACTGGAAAATACCTGCTCAATCGCCACAATTTCCGGCTTCAGTTCGGCCAGCACTTCCCGCAGTCCACAACCAATCTCATGCACGCGCTGATGCAGACTCAAGGTTTTTGTCGACTGGATCACGCCTCCTTCCCGCAAAAATGGCCCGCGTGATGTGCGTTCAATCAGCGCGTAGCCAGTGCGGTTGAGACCCGGATCTATACCCAGATATCGAGTCTGCTTCTGAATAAGATTTTGAGAACGTACGGTGAATTCCATGCTCACATCCGTGTGAAGTGTGCGACGGCTTGTTCAAACGGCAAGCGTCGTTCGGTGGTTTGACCCGAGTTGCCGGCGAGGCTGATACGCTTCATTTCTTGCCGCTGGCTCAGTTAAACGGTTTCATTCATGATCAAGATTACCACGTCTGCGGAGATCGATTCGCCTCGT
The DNA here is from genome assembly GCA_003670925.1 of Planctomycetota bacterium. Taxonomy (GTDB): domain Bacteria; phylum Planctomycetota; class Planctomycetia; order Planctomycetales; family Planctomycetaceae; genus SXXK01. The sequence goes on from QWQG01000015.1 coordinate 26,562, forward strand.
CCCACGGGGCCAACTTTTTCACCAGACTTTGCTTTGACATTGACAACATCGGGCGGCAGGTGCAGAAGCTCTGCCAGCCGCAGCCGAATCTTGGGTTTCCAAGATGCCATGCGAGGTCGTTCCGCATGGATCGTACAGTCGAGGTTGATAATTCTCCAACCACCTTTCAAAACACTCTGCAGCACGGCATCTAGCAACTTCGCCGAATCGGCATTTTTCCATTCGTCGCTGGTGTTTGGAAACCATTCGCCGATATCGCCCTGCCCCGTTGCCCCCAGCATGGCGTCGATCACCGCGTGCAGTAGAACATCCGCATCACTGTGCCCGTCGAGCCCAAAGTCGGCGTCTGTGATATGGATGCCGCCAAGAATGAGGGGGCGTCCCGCAAGCGTGCGATGCGTATCGTGCCCTTCCCCGATGCGGAGCCTGGATTGTTTCAACTCAGCATTGGTCATCAGCGGTTTCTGCAGAAAATAATTCAACATCCGTTCGGCAATCTATGCCGGAGTTCAGGGATCGAACGTTGCAGAGTGTCTTCCAAATTCACGCAATTTACCAGTTCCTGCATGGCTTCCCGAGTCTGCCGTTGACTTAAAAACCACGTCTGCCGTACGGTTCCCGTTTCTCGCCCTGCGGAGACTACTGAAAAGCCGTCCGATTCGCGACGGCAAATTTGAGCGTTTGATCCCTTTACGAAGATGTCCCTATGTCACAAGCACCAGCACTTGCTGCGGCAACGCTTATGTTGTTGCTGCCGGGCTGCGCGCTGTTTCAGTGGCCGGGAGAGGCAACTAAGAGCGTCACTTCGCCTCGGGAATGGTTTGGGCATAAGACGAAAGTGGAGGACGCTCCGACTCTCAATACTGCTCGGCTGGAAGCCAGTATTGTGACAAAGCCAGCAAATGATGAGACAATTCGTCAGCATGTGTGGCTGGAATTAGATGAGAGCGGTCTGATGGCGGCGGATCGACGTCAGCGGCTGAATCAAAGTGGATTCCGCGTTGCCGTCGCCAGTGGAACAGCGCCTTGGGCTCTTCAAAGCCTCGCCCGAGAAGCCTCGGCAGCCCTGCGCACCACCGAAGGTCAGGCGTCGCAAAATTTACAGATGAGTGATCAACTCAGTGCGTTGGGACCAACCTTCAACGTCATGCAGAATAGTAAAAGTCTCATTGAGGTTCAAAGTCAGCTCGATTCATCCATGTTGCCAATCAATGAACTCCCAGAACTCGCCATTCTGCGTGATCAATCCGGACTGCGGTGCGTCATGGAAGTGTCCGTCAAAGAACTCATGGACGATATGGTCCTGCTCAGCGTATTGCCTCAGATTCACATTGGAGCCAACACGCCCCGGTTCAGTATCAGTGGGTCGACAGAACAACTTCCCATGCGGCAAAACATTGTGCCGCTGTACGACCAGCAGTTCACCGTTCGGCTGCACACCGGAGACATTGTTGTGATCGGTCAACAACGATCTCAAAAATGGAACTCGGGACGTTTGTTCTTTGAACCTCTTTCCGGGAGCGCTGCGACCGAACGGCTCCTGATGATTCGCCTCGCAGGCGTGGATCAGATGAAGGGTCAGCGTGATTCGTCATTCCGGCTGGGCGCTTATGACAAGTAATGCACATCCGGTTTCTATGGAAACTCAAGCAGCTCCGCCACTATTGCATCTGGTTTTGTATCAACCGGAGATTCCCCAGAACACCGGCAACATTGGTCGCACCTGCGTGGCGATCGGTGCCAAATTGTGGCTCATTCGTCCGCTAGGATTTCGCGTCGATGATCGGTCGCTGAAACGTGCGGGCATGGACTATTGGCAACACCTCGACTGGGAAGTTGCTGACAGTTGGGATGATGTGCGAAAGAGCCTGCCCGATGCGCAGGTCTGGTGTCTCACGAAGACCGCCTCAAGGCTTGTCTGGGAGGCTACGTTTCACGCTGGTGATATCCTGCTTTTTGGCAGCGAATCCCGAGGACTTCCCGCTTCAATCCTGAACCAGAATCCCGCACATAATCTCAAACTGCCAATGAGCGATCTTGTTCGCAGCCTAAATCTTGCGAGCACTGCGAACACGGTTGCCTATGAAGCCGTGCGGCAACTAGGGGGCTTAAGAGTTTGAGTGTGCTTGCGAGGCGATGATCACAAACCGGAGGCTAGCGGGCGATAGCCCCGTGCTGCTCACACCCCTGCCAACACCCATTTGCCAGTGTCGTAGGTTGCGAGGTACATACGGTCGCCGCCGCGACGTTTGGCTTCGCACATCGCGCGTTTGGCTTCTTTGATCAGAGCATCGGCACGAACAGAAGTGGAAGCCTGTGGCACATAGATCACAGCACCAAGGCTGCAGGTTATTTTGCGGTCAAATTCGACTGATTTTAGGTCCGTCCGGATCCGGCCGCGAATCTGATCGGCTAGCAGGATGAGCATATCCGGGTTGATGTCTTTCAGTGTGATGATAAATTCATCGCCACCGTACCGCACAACGGAATCTGTCAACCGCGTGCATTCCTTCAGAATGCCCGTCACCTGTACCAGCAGCAGGTCTCCCGCAGGTTGGCCTTCCGTGTCGTTGATCGATTTGAATCCATCAAGATTGACAAATATCAGTCCGACGGGAACACCGTGTTTATGGGCCTGTTGAATCGTTGAATTCAGAGCGGTCCCCAGCCAATCGCGATTGAATGCGTTAGTCAGATGATCGCGCCAGAGAGTGTTCTGCTGCGATTCGACATGCTGTTCAGTTGCCATGCAGATACGTTCCGCAGGTTCGCTTGAAACATGTCCATGGGCGAGTCGCAATTGACAGGTGACGGCAATCTCTGCAAGAAGTCGTTGGGCTTCTGTCAGAATAGGTTCCAATTCCGGCGGGCGCCCCATATCGATTCCAAACGCGGCACTCAATTCACCGATGCGCTGATCAAGATCGCCTAACATGCGAACAATATCGTGTGGTTGCATCGCGAACACTTGCATCAGCATGCGTTCGATGTGTTCCCTGCTGCAACTCAGATTGGAGCGGACTTCTTCCAGATACTCCGCCACATGTGAGGCCGTGATCATCGCTGCTGGCAATGAAACACTGGAGTCAAATTTGATTGGGACGACGTGCTGAGCGGATGCATGATGCACGGCGATGGCGTCGATAATTTCTGAGTCGAGATTCCAGCGACGACACAGGCCAATGCTAACGTCGATGTGGGTAAATCCCAGCCATCCCTGTTCGCGCTGACATTGGGAACGATCGTCATCGACTTCGAGGATGTTTTCCACATATTCTTGGCCGCATGTATGGAGCAATGCCAACCGACCGATATCCTGAACCAACCCGGCAAGGAACCAGTTGGCTGGATCAACCCGTTGTCCCTGACGATTCGCCAAGATCTCAGCAGTGGCTGCTTGCATGAGTGACTGACGCCAGATCTGCTGATAGTGTGGCCGCAGATTCAACGAGTTTCGGTTCTGATATTCTGCCAAACAGAAACTGAGCACGAGCGTCCTCACCATTGTCGTACCCAAGCGTGGTACGGCCATCTCAATCGACGAGGCTCGCGTCCGCATTCCTAACAGCGCAGAATTTGCTGTTTTTAGGATGCGACCGGCAATCGCAGGGTCGGTGCGAATGATCTCGATTATTTTGTCAAAGTCCGGCTCAGGGTTGCGTGCGATTTTTACAATTCGCTGGGCAACTTCCGGAAGACTTGGAAGTCGATCAGACGCAAGGATGGAATCGAGTGAAATCGGCAAAATGAATCTCCGGCATCCAGCCATCGCGATCAGGAGCGTTTTGGGAACACAAAGCAACAGGGGTTGCAATGTTGCCATAGGCAATCTTGGCTCGATAAAATCGCCACGACGTCAATTCAAGGCCTGCTTCGGGTAAATACCCATGCCTTGATTGTGCCTTAATGACAGGTTCTATGGACTGGAGGGTTTAGACAGCCATGCTGTGCTGGAGGATGGACACTCCTGTTCTTCGAAAGACCAGAAAACTTGGTCGAAGCAGGAGTGGGCTGTACAGCCAGAGTCTTTCCAGATGTCACTGGCTCGGGCCGAGGACTCCGACACGAATGTCAACGTAACCAAATAAAAAAACGCCGCAGCGTCTGTTGCTGCGGCGTTTGGCTATTTTCGGGATGGCAAAACTTAAATCAGGCGACGTCGAAGACTTCAACACTTTCTTCCGCCAATTCATCATCCACAAACAGGTTTCCAACGCTACCCGGACCGTGATCGTAGCAGTCATCTGAATGCCAGAGCGGTAAGCCCGCGGCATAACGGGCTGCAAGCATCATTACTTTTTCTTCTGAACCAGGCTTGGCGGCCGTTGGAGCGGCTGGGTCTACGCCAAGAGATCGCAATTCTTCTTCAAATCCTGCGTCCAGATCACTGAGGAATTCATATCCCTCAATTTCGGAGAGTGATTCAAGTCCAGATTCCATTTCCACATAATAGGTCGACATTCAGTAGCTCCAGTGGGGGCCAAACCTGTTGCATAAATCTATTCATTATTTCGCGTCCTCCATCCCTGAAGTACTTGCTGCGTCTGAACTAGGCTCACATCAGACTGTCACGGCAATCAGCTCTTTTGACAGAAAGGTGAAAGTTCCAAAGTCCAAATTCGACTACAAGTGGTCCCGAATCCATCCGGAGAGGGATTCTTGAGCCTGCAGTGCTGAATGTCAAGAAAAATTCACAATCGCTCTCATCGATTCCAGCGAACTGGGGTTTCGGTGTTCCATGGAGAGCTTCTCGGGCGGCCATTTAAAAGGATGTAACTGTGTAAATCGCCTATTTTTGCAGATTATCCGCCTCTCACGCACGCGTGGCGACAACAACGCATCTCAAGCAAGCCCGCGCGGCAGATATTACCCCTCCCACGCGAGGTATCCTAGATTGGGGGAAAATGACTCGGCCCGCGGTGAGGTTGAGAACCTCGTGGGCGGAGCGCCGGGAGTAAGGTAGGATAGACGTCCCTTGGACTTCAGAAGCGGGAATCATTCCGTCGCTGGTGCGATCGGTTTGGGGCGATTAGGGCACGGGTTCAAGAATGGCAGTTGAGCCCCGCGCCAAGCGCCTTTCGCTTCGTGTTCCAGTTCCGCATACTTTAGCGCGAGGTCCACCACCGCGTCGTCGCTCTGATCGACGTACAACCCCAGCCAATCCCCTTCGACTGCATTTTTGGCGACTCGAATTCCAGCCGCTAATCGTCCGCGATGATCGCCACCGGCACAGTCAGCGGCAACCAGCGCCGCCATCAGCCGGTCGGCCAGACTTCCTTCCGTGTCTTCATAGGCCGCCGCCATGGCAACGACGACATTGCGTCCGGTAAGCGTGTTCCCCTGACAACAATAGAATCGTCCTGTCATCGCGCCCCAATAACGGCTGTCGATTCCTGCGTTTGTCGGATTATGAACGGCCGTTCGTCCCTGCATGTCGATGATTGCCAATTGGCGCTGTTCGGCGTCTTTGTCGTCGTGCAGCAATTCGCGAATGACGGCCTCCGGGCTCTGTCCCTGCTGGAGCATGTCCAAGGCCGGCTCGCCCCATTTTGGGACGTGATAATGCTGCGTACAGAACGCCCCGACGTCAGCTCGAAGATACGGGACAACTCGGCCAACCGCCGGATACTTGCTGGCAACAGCTGCGCCGCAGACACCGCTCTCCGGATCAACCGCAATAATTGAAAACGTAGCCGTGATTTCCGGCCTGCCCAAGTTTGCCGTCGTTCGCGGACTGGCATTTGGAATGGTCTTCCTGCCCGAATTAGCGGTCGTGTTGTCGTCCGCCGGAGTTGCGCCTCGGACAACCCCCGGCAGCGTGACACCGGCGAGCGCCAGCGTACCCGCTCGCATAAAGTTTCGACGGCTTCCCCCGTCTCGGAAATCGCGACAAATGCCTGATCGATTCAACATCTCAATTGCTTCCTTCTTGCAACACGATGACATGCTGCCGGACGTTTCTGGTCAGCGACTGTCCCCCCGCACACAAGTGGCGACAACAAAACATCTCAAGCAAACCCGCACAGAGGATGGCATCACGCTCCTCGCGAAATTTACTCTGGCAATCGGTAGAACTTTTTGGCATTCCCGTGCAACAGTTTTTTCTGCTCGGCCATTGGTCGGTTAGCGATGATCGTGTGCAGCGTCTGGATCCATTGCTTGTAGGAAGCACCCAACAGGCAGACCGGCCAGTCACCGCCAAACACGACACGGTCCGGTCCGAAGCGGTCGAGGCAATGATTGATAATCGGAGCCAGTGATTCCGCAAAAGGGATGTCTTGCGGAGCACTCGCGATGATTCCCGAAATCTTACAAATCACATTGCGGCAGTCCGCCAGCGCTGAAATGTCGTCTCGCCATTTTGCCGGATCGTGTTTGGGGGCGTCCTTTCGCACAGTCTCCGACAGAAATGCGGCCGGTGACGCATTGCCGCAATGATCCACCACAAAGCGGGTCTCCGGACGCTGTTTTGCCAAAGCCAATCCGTCGCTGAGCTCGCTAGGCCGCATGCACAAATCAAAGCTCATTCCGAGTTCACCGAGCAGTTGGATGGATGCCAAAAACTGTGGTTGAAGGCATAACCCCTGTGGCGCAGATTCGACATGCAGCACCTGCCGAACGCCCTTAATTTCCGGCGTGTTTCCATAGGCTTGAATATAGGCGGCGAACGTCTCATCGCCCGGTCGGCCGGAAATCACGGCCCCAACCGTTGGGCTACCGCCTGCCCGACAAATCCCGATTAACATATCAGCCTCTTTTGTCTGATCTTCGGGACGAACATCCACCTCCATGTAAACGGCTTGAACCACGTTGAGCCCCTCGGTGGCTTTCGCGTACTCCGCAAGTTCATAGGTTCGGCTGAGAATCTTTGGTGCCGCGCTAAGCCATGGCGGCTGGATTTTCGATAAGTCCCACAGATGCTGGTGAGTATCGACGATCGGAATTGCGGCAGATTTGCCTGCAGAATTCTGCGCCGCTGCCAAATTCACAGAAGCTGCCGACGTCACAGCCGATGTTACAAGGGCGGAAGCCGTCACTGCCAAAAATTGGCGTCGCGAAGACGTCGAATCAAAATTTGGATTCACGGACTGCTGGCTGGGCATGGGATTCCTTACGATCAAGACCGTTTTTTCAGAGGAAAGACTCATCGGACAATACCCCGGAAGCTCAAGATATCGTGTAACGATTAAACCGGCAAACAGGTGCCAGTGCTGCGGCAGAATTTACGCAAAACAGCGGAAGTAGAACTAGATGACCGCAATCAATTTGTAACTGACAGAAATTTCTTGCCAGTGTATTTGCCGCTGGATTGCTAGGCCACGAGGTGATCTCGAATCACCTGCAGGCGATCCTGAGAAATCACCTGAGTGCGGTGATCAAGATGGTCAGACAGAGTATGACTTCAATGAACTGCACCGGCTTCACGGCAATGACCAACAAACATGCGCGGCATCATGTTGCTGCCTCTCAGTGCTGGAACAGAAATTCTTTGCTGTTGATCACAGCCCAAGCGATGTCTTCAAGGGCTCGCGTCCGGTCTTCGTTCGATTTAATGTGAGCCTGAGATGTCTGTTGTTCTTCTGCCAGCGGAGGGCGGCTGAGAGCCGTAAGATAGAGCAGGTCGATAATCTCAGCATCCGTCTTTCCCCCCGCGATCCATTGATGCACACTGCCAGAATCGGATCGTAACTTGTTGTGCACAGTGGGGCCGTTGATCAACTGCAGCGCCTGCGACAAATTGCTGTCTGTGGAACGTTCGCACTCGCAGGGAAGTTCTCGTTGTGGCTGTCCAAAGACCTGCAGAAATTTGTGGCCTTCCGGCGGATCCACCAGATCAACAGCCTTCGTGCCGCTAGGCATGCCGGCGAATTCTTCGGACTGTCCCGTTACAGCACAGATAGAATCCAGCAGTTGCTCAGCCGTCAGCATTCGCGTGGTTGCGTGGCTGAAGTAAATTTCATCATCCGCGTTGTACTTATTTCGCTGTGAACTGAGCTGATACACGCGGCTGTTCATAATCGTGCGAATGAGGTGCCGCGACGAGAAGCCACTCTTCAGAAGTTCATCTGCTAGATAAGTTAGCAGTTCCGGATTGGATGGAGGATTGGAGTCGCGGAAGTCATCCACCGGATCCACAATTCCTTTGCCAGCGATATGACCCCAGATGCGGTTTGATAGCGACTTTGCGAAGAATGGATTGCTGTTGTTGGTGAGCCATTCGGCAAAGACAACTCGGCGATCCTGATCGGCAGGTACATCGACATCACCTTCGAGCAGCAAGCGTACTTTCATCTGCTTTCCGGTTCGAGGCTGGGTGACGTCGCCGCTTGCACTCACGAAAATCATTTCGTCATCTGGCATTCCAGTTTCCTTGCGGCCGACACGTTTGAACGCAGCAGCCGTCCCATAATAGTCATCCTGAGTCCATTTTTCGAACGGATGATTGTGGCATTTGGCACATTGAATTCGGATGCCTAGAAACAATTGGGCTGTGGTTTCTGTGGCATCGATTTCATCGCGGCTAGCTTTCCAGTATCCAGCAGCTGCATTTTGTTGAGTGCTGCCAGTGGCGGTGAGCAATTCGCGGGCAAACTCATCCAGCGGCACGTCGTTCTTCACGATATCAAACAACCAGCGACGGAACTTATGCACTCCGGATTTCGTGAGACGCTTACTATTGCAGCGGAGCAGATCGGACCACTTCAATGACCAAAACCGCGCATAGTCGTCGGTTAGCAGCAGTTGATCAATGACCATTGCTCGCTTATTTGGATCTGCATTCGCAAGGAAGAGTCGAGATTCTTCAAGACTGGGCAGACGACCTGTCAGATCCAGTGTTGCACGACGCAAGAAATCCGTGTCGCTGCAAAGTTCGGACGGCTGGATCTGTAATTGTTGTAGCTTCGTGAAGACAAGCTGATCAATCTTTGTTGTTTCCGGTGGATTGGGCCATTGGAAATCTGGGCGTGCGGTGAGAAATGTGAGTTGCGTAGTCGACACTTTGTCAAGATATCTAGCCAGCACTGTCACTTCGCCGCGACCTTGATGTGACACCACCCCGGCAGGAGAAATCGTACCGATCCCCTCGTCAGACGAGTCAAAAGAAGTGAGAGCCGTGATGTCTCGGACTGTGCCATCGCTAAAGTAGCCGTTGACGATCAACTGTTGCCGTTCGGCACCGTCTCGCAGCACGCGCGGCACCGGAAGCAGTTCAATCCGCGCGAGCGTCGGTGCGCCAGCGGGGTCAACCTTCATGCCTTCCGCAATCCATTCACGCAGCACACGATGTGCAGGATCGCCATGTTGCAGGCGTCGGCCACCGCCGTGAGCGACTTCCATTAATGGCTTTCGCAACAACAGGCTTTCGTCCGGATTAAGCACATTTGTCCGACGATTAAAGTACTCGCCGCGCAACGTGACCAGATCCACGGTGGAATCGTAACCCCGGAGCGACAGGCGAAACCCGCCTTTTCCGGATGGTGATCCGTGACATGCACCCATGTTACAGCCCGACTTGGTCAGCGATGCCAGAATTTCGCTCTGGAACGAAACGGGTGCTGGGATTTCAAAATTGGCAACAGTCACCTTTGCGCTGGCTGTGTGACCTCCGCGCATGGCATGAATCAAGGTGATGCCGTTGCCTTTAGCTACGACGACACCATGTTCGATGACCGCGACCGCGGCATCGTCGGTCTTGTATTCTGCAACATGCGTCGCATCGTGGATCGTGGCCACATCGGCGTTAGCCGTGACGATCAGTTGTTGTGCACCGCGAGGCCCGTTCAGCGCGACCTCAGCGGGCAGGATCTGCAGGGATGTGGTCGGCAAGTCCTCCGCAAGCACAGCAGTTGAAATACCAACGACAGCAATCAGCATCAGGCAGGTGGCACGAAACATGGCAAGACCCTCTATGTTTTTTTACAGCGTTGAACCACGTGTCCGAGGAGCCTAGTCGATCCCTTGGCGGCCCAGTGGGTCAACGATCATAACGACTAACTAAGGAACTTTCACTTCGACAACAATTGGTGGTACAGGATGCACGGGTTCAACATTATCCTTCTTCGCTTTGCCCTGAAGGAACATGGTAAAAGGACCGACGGTTGCATCAGCAGCAGCGGTCAGCGTGATTGCAAGTTCGCCAGCCGCCATGGATCCCGCTGTGACGGTAATACCGGGCGGCAGTTGATCGGCGGGTGTGGCCAGCGCGATCTCGATCGGCATTGTCCATTCGGCCGCACGAGTCGCACGGATGGTCACGGTGGCTGTAGCACCCTGGGGGACAGTCACTGTGGCGGGATCGGCGGTGAATGAAAACTGAGCGGCTGGCTGGACGGCAATGAAGAGGTCTGTCCGCAGCCGAACGCTTCGAAAAACCTCGCTGTCTTGTTTCTTCGGCGGCGGCGATATCAGTTGCAATTCGGCAGGAGGAATCAGCGAACCGTCCGGAGCCGTGATTTGAAGGATCATCGGAGCCCAGTCTGCATCGGAACTAGCCGCCGCCGCATCCGTCGCTGTGAGGACCACTGGGGCTATGCTTTGTTTGGCACCTAGCCAGAAGGGGTTCATTTGAATGGCTGCAGGCAATCCGATGGCTTCGACTTTAAGCGGTCCATCATAATGAATCCGTCGCACGGTCAGCGGCATTGCGGCACTGCCCCCGCGCGGGATATTGAGACGATCTACGGGGGCGGTGACACGCACTGACTTGCGACCTTGGTGGATGTCCAAAGCATAGACCCATGCAGGTCCGCCACGTCCAGCGATCTCCGACACCTTGAGAAAGAATTCACCAGCCGCCGGCAATTGTGCCGTCAGTTCAGCATCGCGTGGCCCGGCATCATCGTTCTCTACGATCTTGCCTCCCTCCGCGTTATACAATTCCAGCATCACGTCGGTTGGACTGCCGACTTCGCGCGTACGGGCTGTCACCAGCAGCGGCGTTGCCTCCGTTGCGGTCAGTTTGAACCAATCCACATCGCCGTTTTTTTGCAGCGTGCCTGTCAACACTTGAGTCTCTGCCCCCACGCCTGTTGCTTCCAGACGTTCATTGTTTGGTTCTGACTCGGGCAGTGTGGGTCCATTCGTCACGACGACGGAATTGAACGCACTCCCCTCTGATTCGGCATTTCGAAACACAACAGAGATCAACGACCCTGTCGTTTCAGGAGGAGTCTGCGGAGTCACTTCACCGAGCGTTTCGCCATTTGTTCCGAGCACAGCCACATTTTTTCCGATCTGGGCGATTCGGGGCGACATCGTCGTCACCATGGGTAGTTTTCCGAGACGCAGATGAAAGAAGTGACGCGCTCCGCCGGAATAACGCACATCGCGGATCTCAATCCGGTACTCGCCATCCGCCACAGCCGTGAACTGCAATTGCGTATCACCCTCAGCCCCAAGTAGGTCGTCGCGGAAAGTGACTTCGTTTCCAGCGGGGCCCGTCACCCGGATCACAGGATCCAGATCTGACCCCAGACGACGGGCGAAGACTTCAGCAGTTAATGTTTGACCACTGATCATGGCGATCCGAAAAAACTTCGAAAGCACGGGGTTGATCTGCCCACCTATGCAGCAAGGTGGAATGATGAGTTGCCCGGATTTGCGATCTTCGCTTTCGGCTGTGATGGCGATAGACGGCAGATCATCGATGACGACAAATGCGGCTTCAGAACAGCCATGATTGGTCACCATACGTACCGGGTAAATTCCCGGAACGACGTCTGCGGCAATCGCACCCTCCATGATTACGGGCTGATCTTTTGTTAAATCTTGACCGTCTTTTGGACGCAGCACGCCGGCGGGTGTCCAGAGGCTCATCGCCCCGAGCAACTGTTTACCGGTAACCACAACTGATGCATTTTGACCCGGACGCAGGTTGCTCGCATCAACACGATCAATGACGGGATCTTGAGCTACGGCCGGCTGAAGAGCTGTCAGGGTAGTTGTAATAACGCCCAGAGCCACAACAGTGACGTGGCGAAAACAAGCAGTTTGCAGGGACGAAACAGCCATCATGGGTCGTTTTCTGAAGAACAGGTGGCCGGGAAGGCGCGTAGGAGGGAACGTCAGTCTAAACAGGCGGATGACTGCCGTCAAAGCGAAAGGCAATGTTTTACTAGTCTGGCCATAACCTTGCATTACGAAGTTTGGTTGCGGCGTGTTTTGACGTTATACTGATGAACCTTTCCTGCGTGCGCGGCGGATCAACCTTCAATCATCACTCCCGAGTCTTCGGAGCTTGTATCATGTTCCTTCGGCAACCGTTTATGACCGCACTTGTGCTGTCTGCCATCGTCTGCATCACACCTGTCGTCAACGCCACACTGCCACCTGAAGTGCGGAAAGAGCTGTCGGAACTGATGAAAGAACTCAAGGATGTGAACAGCCTCGTCAAGAAAAAAGATGTGGATCAGGCGAAGGCGATCATTAAGAAGGCGGAAGATCGAATCACAGAATTGGCCATCGCTGACGATGAAAAAGATCGGACGTACGCCACTTTTAAAGGTCAATTGGAAAAAGCAAAGAATGTGATTCCCGTCAGCTTCGAACATGAAGTCGCGCCAATTCTCAAAGCCAACTGCTTACGCTGTCACGGAGAAGAGAACCCTCGCGCAAATCTGCGGCTAGACACGTTTAACGGAATCGTCAAAGGCGGGCAAAGTGGAGTTCCTGTTACGCCTGGCTTACCCGCGCGGAGCGCGCTGGTGCTGGCGATGGCATCGCCGGACGATCAACTGCGAATGCCGAAGGGCGGCGCTAAGCTGACCGATGAAATTATCAAGACCGTCGCGCGATGGATCGAACAGGGAGCCAACTATGACGGCATTGACCGCGATGCGCCGATTGGCCAGTCAACTGAGGAAAAGAAAGAGCCACCGAAACCCGTCAATGTCGTCATGGCTGACGGCACGGAGACGGTGTCATTCAAAGGCGATGTTGCTCCTTGGCTGGTAAATATCTGCATGGGATGCCACTCGGGGAATACGCCGCGTGGCAAGTTCGGTTTTACGACGTTTGAGCAATTGCTTCAGGGCGGTCCTACTGGCAACACAATCGTCCCGGGAAATCCCGACGAAAGCTACATCGTCGACCTCGTGCTGCGTCAGGAGCCGTTGAAGATGCCCCAAGGTCAGGCGCAGTTGAAAAAGTCGCAGGCCGTGGCACTGGAAACTTGGATCAAGGAAGGTGCGCACTTTGATGGCAAGGATGCGAAAGCTCCGCTGCGAGATATTGTGCCAACCGCAGCCCAACTTGCAGCAGCGCAACTTGCCAAAATGACCGATGAAGAATTCGCAGCGCGGCGCATCGCCGAAACCGCCGCACTCTGGAAACGAATTTCGCCAAAAACGGAAGGCGTAGTCGCCACATCCACAAACTTTTACTTTTACGGGACCGTGTCTCAAGATCGACTCAAACAGTTGGATGAAGTGGCGGAGACACAGCTTGCTGAATTGGAAAAACGTTATCCGCTGCCAGCCGGTGAACAGGCGTTTCGCGGACGGTTGGCCGTTTTGGTCACGAATGATCGCTTCGACTATGAAGAATTCAATACGGTCTTGATGAACCGCCGCACACCGAAAACCGTGTCTGGCCATTTATCCATCACTCCTAACTTCGAAACGGCGTATATCGCAATGCACGACGTGGGTGAAACCGAATCGGCCAGTGCGCTCACAACTGAACAACTGATGAAATCGCTGCTCAGTCAGTCGTACCTGACGCGTGACGGTTCCAATCTTCCGGACTGGCTCAGGCAGGGATTTGGGATGATGGAGTCAGGTTTGAAGTCCGACTCAGTCTATGTCAAAGCGATCCCCGGTCGGGCAGGCAAAGCGGTGTCAACGATTACGGACGCGGGTAAACTGTTCGACGATGGCACGTTCGCGCCGGAAGAAGTGGGCGAAGTTGGCTACCTCTTGGTCAAGTTCCTGCAAATGCAGGGGGGCCCTGCCCGCTTCCAGCAACTGGTCGGCGAGCTCCGGAAAACCCCGAATGCAGCCCGCGCCGTGGAACAGGTCTACGGTGCTCCTGTGGCGCAACTCGGGCAATTGTTTCTGCAGAGTGGCGGCAAGTAGGCCAGCGTGGCGGGAAATTGGAATGACATTGTTTCCGCCTAATCCCTGTAACCGTTAAACGTGGCACCATTGGAAGATTGAGAGTCATCGACTCACGCTCCGCAATAATCCCCGAATCTTGTTTCACGGAGTTGATGACGACTTCTGTGCGGACCGAAGACACTCAGTGAGCAGTCTGCGAATGCGCTTGGAGCCCTTGTGATGACTGCTCACTTTGGCTGGGAGGCCGAAGTTTGAATGGAGTCATTCCTTAAAAGGACGTGGATATGTCCCTGAAGCGTTTGCTGGCCGGCGTCTTTGGTTCGATGGCGATCGCCGGTTCGAGTATGTTTGCACAGGATGCTTCGCTCTACACGGAACTTGAACCGACGACGATCTTTAGCGGCGGCGTGCAGTATCTTGTGATGCGCCGCGACAGCCAACTCTCGACCACCACCCCGGTCATCGACGGGCCGGATTCGGCCAGCGTTGCGTTTCAGAACACCGACTTCCGTTACCGATCCGGAATTCGGGGCTTCTTAGCGGCTGAAACAGCTGGAGCACGAATTGAAGCCATCTATTCGGACTACGGTGTCTGGGCATCACAGCAGCAGGGTACTCTATCGAGCGGCCTCGTGTTCGATGATGGGTTGTCTGGTCCGTGGTCCGGCGCGAATTCACTGAATACATCCACTTTCTTTACGGCGATTGCTGCCGCCGCAACACCGATTTTATTGCCAGTTACAGCAGGTGGTGGGGAATCCGATGAATTCGAAGGCCTCGGGCCGGTGGCGGGATTTCCGGACGACGTCCTGACCTATAAAACGTGGTACAATAGCCGGCTGCAAACCATCGAGTTTAACCTCCTGACAGCTGATCCCGAGTCCGCGTTCCAAGGCGGGATTGGTTACAGTCATGTGCAATTGAATGAAACGGCGGGTGTCCAGATCGATGGGGCGTTTCGTGCCATTGATGTTAATAATCCCAATGGGGGACTGTCAGATGGGTCGCTCATTGATATCGGCGGGCTAGTGTTTGTTGGTGGCGTCCAAGATGGTTTTGGGGACGAAACAACGAACCTTTCAGGCCTACCTGACACCCTGACGCTGCTCAATGTCGCACAAACCAGCAACAACCTCAACGGGATGCAAGGCGTCCTGCGGCAGGAAATCATGTACTATCGTGGGATAGTGGTCGATGGTGTGCTCAAAGCGGGCCTTTATC
>QWQG01000191.1 GCA_003670925.1 Planctomycetota bacterium
CGACGCCATAAACACCTCTTTGAGGAGGTCGTTAGTTTCGACAATCTGCTGGGTGCAGCTCGTGACGCGCTGCGTGGGCGGCGGTTACGCCAGCCCGGAGCGTCATTTTATGCGAGCCTCGAAGAACAGTTTGAGCGATATATCAAACTGTTTCGCGATGACGAACTTGCACAGGCGATCATGCACGATGTCACCGGTGAACTGGTACAGTTGCTGGTCAAGGTGTTTGAGCAGCAGTGTGATGTGGTCGATAAAAAAGTCGTGGTGAAGACACACACGGGCGGTGACATCGTATGCAATCCGTCAGATCCGGATGGAATTACGGTCTCCGATTTCCGTATCGAAGACGGCGAAGTCAAAGATGATTACGGTCGCACGATCATCGTGCCGACCTGTGTGGAATGTCCGGCTGGAATCTTCTGCGAGCCGCAAGCGTCCGCTCACTCATCGCAGAACTGCCGAAAGGTGACCAGACAGGGCAGTCTGCGCAGTGTTTTGCGACGTCATATCGCCGTCTGATGACTTCCAGCAGATTCTTGGTCGCCTGAAAAATTACACCATCGCTCCAAAGCAAAAAATTCCGCGTCCGTCACCAAAACCAAATTCCAACCATGCGACTTTTGTCGCACGTGTCTCTATACTGCGGTCGCCTATTTATCAGGGCACACTTCTCTCATGCAGAGGCACAGATGATGAATGATAACGGATTGCAGTTGCCAGAGTCCACGCGCGTCAGGTTGGTCCAATTTCAACAGCGTGTTCGCGTCATCAAAATTGCGGAAGGCATTCTGGCTGGTCTTCTAGGTCTCGTACTTTCATATCTCACGGTATTTGTCATCGATCGCTTCATCGATACTCAAGCAATCCTGAGAACGGTGTTATTGGTGACCGGATCGATCGGCATGGCCATATTTTTTCCGCTCAAGTGCCATCGCTGGGTCTGGGGTACGCGACGAATGGAACAGGTCGCAATTCTCCTGAAACACAAATTCCCTGCGTTGGGTGATCAACTGCTCGGGATTGTTGAACTGGCTCATAGCGAAAAAGATCTGGGTAGCAGTCTGCGTTTGGCTCAGGCCGCCATTCAACAAGTCGATGCTGCCGTCCGCGAACGCAGTTTTGCAGATGCTGTCCCGCATGCACGTCACAAGTTTTGGGCGACCATCGTTGCGGTGCCTGCGGTGTTGGCAGTGCTGGCGTGTACCATCGTGCCTGCGGCAGGATTCAATGCACTGGAGCGCTGGCTGATGCCTTGGCGGGATAAAGACCGCTACACGTTTGCTCAAGTTGAAAACCTGCCGAGGCAAATGGTGGTGCCGCATGGCGAACAATTTGGACTGGATGCTTCACTGTCGAATGCGACACGCTGGTCTCCCGATTCAGCTTCAGCAAAGTTCAAGGGTCAGGCGGTCGTGAATTCTGAGAGGCAAAACCAAGCGTATCAGTTTCAGTTGCCGGCTCAGACGACCAACGGCACCCTCAATGTTCGGGTCGGGGACCTCACAAAGGATGTCGCCGTTGAAGTCGCAAACCGACCGGAATTAAATGCGATTTCCGCACTGATCACCTTGCCGGAGTACCTTGAGTACAAGGGTCCCGTAAAGGCCGACGTTCGTGGCGGCGTGATTTCCGTATTGAAGGGTGCCACGGCACAATTTGAAGCCGAAGTGGGACGTAACCTTGTCGAAGCCACCGTGAAGAATATCCCGGCCCATGTCGAAGCCAACCGGATTCGCCCGGCTCCCGTGACGGTGTCCGCATCCGATGTCCTAGATTTTCGGTGGCGAGATGAATTAGGGCTGACCGCGCGAGATGCATTCAGTCTGAAAATCAACGCTGTCAATGATGCCGCGCCAGAGATCAGTTTCCAGCAACAGGATCCGCAGCAAGTTGTCCTTTCAACCGACACGATTACGTTTGACCTCCAATCACGTGATGATTTCGGAGTCAAGAACGTGGGACTTGAATGGAAAGGTTTACAACATCCCGTCCAGAACCCAAATCCGGATTCAGGCGATAAACTGGTGAAAGGCGGTGCTCCGGAACAAACGCGTCTGACGGCGACGGCGACGTTCTGCGCCGACACAGACAACGTGCGGGCTCAAACGCTTGAGTTTCGATCGTATGTCGAAGATTACAAACCAGAGCGGGGGCGCATCTATTCTCCAGCATATGTGCTGCATGTGATGACGCCCGAACAGCACGCCGTCTGGATGATGAGTCAACTCCGCCGCTGGGCCAGCCTTGCGGATGACGCATACGAAGAAGAAATGCGTTTGCATGATGCCAATCGTCAGATTCGCCAGATGGATTCCGAGCAATTGAATGCTCCGGAAACGCGGCGGAACATTGAACAACAGGCAGATGCTGAAAAAGCCAACGGCCAGCGACTGACGGCCGTGACCGATCAGGGGGAGCAATTGCTCAAACAGGCCTTGCGAAACAAGGAGATGATGGTTGGGCATTTAGAAACGTGGGCGAATGGATTGCAGCGTCTCCGTGATATCGCCGACAATCGCATGCCGTCTGTCGCTGACCTGCTCAGCCAAGGAGCAAAAGCGGCTGGCAAAAAAAACGCGGCAAATGCTCAGACAAAATCAAAAACAGGCCCGCAGGCAGGTCACAACAAAGGGACACAAGGTGGCAAGCCCGAGGCTGCCAAGCAGAATGAGCAGCCAGCACCACCCGCTGTGCCGAAGTTGACTGATACCGAATCCGGATTCAACAAGCAAAATGCGAGCACTGGCGAGCAGCAAGCCGCCAAAGCCGGCAAAGGCAAGTTTGGTTTGCCAACCACTGTGCTGCAGGGTGGGCCGCCTGCGGATAATCAGAAAACACCTAAAACGCCAGCCGCAGAAAAGGTCGAGGAGGCCGTGCAGGAACAAACGGAACTGCTAGCAGAATTTGAAAAGGTTCGCGAAGACTTGCAGAAGATTATGGATGATCTCGAAAACAGCACTTTCGTCAAGCGTTTCAAGGCCGCCTCGCGAGAACAACTCGACGTCGCGACCGCCCTCAATCGCACGTTATTTGATGGCTTCGGTGTGACCGAGGAATCTCTTGATCAACGCCAAAAAGACCAAACGGCTCGTATTGCCGATCGGGAAATGGCGCAAAGCCAAAAAGTGCAAGATATCCAAGATGATCTGGAGGCCTACTATGATCGCCGCAAGGAAGAAAAATTTATGCGAATCCTGCAAGAGATGCAGGAGTTTCAGGTAGTCAAAAAACTGGATCAACTGGGAGAACGAGTGCGGATCAACCGCAGCGGCGATTCGATCGCCCGCGCGGAATACTATGGCGACACACTCGACCGCTGGGCTGAAGAACTCGTCTCAGCTTCGAAATGTGGCCAGTGTAAAGGCGGCAAGGGTGACAGTCTGCCGCCCTCCATTGTGCTGGAGGTAATGCGAATTCTGGAAGGTGAAATGGATCTGCGAGAAGAAACGCGGTCGCTAGAGCAAGTGCGTGAAAAACTCGAAACCGGAGCCTATGCGGACAAGGCGGAACTCCAAGCAGAAACACAGCAGAAGCTTTATAATCGCACGATCAATGTGGTGATGGACATCAGTGCGTTGCCGCTGGGTGAGCAGAAATTTGGCAAAGAAATCCAGTTGATCACGGCCGCTGGTGGTGCCATGAACGATGCGACCGTTGTTCTAGGTCGTCCGGATACCGGTCGCGAAGCGATTGCAGCCGAAACAGAAGCGATCGAGCTATTGTTGCAGGCTAAGCGTGCGAATCCAAAGAGCGGTGGCGGCGGTGGTGGTTCAAATCCAGGTGGAGGTGGGACGGGTGATACTGATCGTGTCGCGTTGGAACTGTACGGGCCCGGGGTGGATCCGCTTGCTCAAATTGAAGCTCGCGGGGTTCAACAATCGACAGGTACGACGAACGATCAGGTTCCTGCCGAATTCCGGGATGGAATTGATGCGTTCTTTAATGCGTTGGACAACAGAAAGTAGTTTAACTTTACCGGTCAAATTGCGGTTCCTGTAGCTGGGACATTCTTGTCCGAGTCTTGACCGGCGGGTGATCCGATCGCGAGCAATTCCCGAGTGGCAGGAACCTGTGCAGCGACCACATGTTTTGGAAATCCGACGGACAAAAATGTCCATCCTACATCAGAGCGGCCAGCCGTCATGAGAAACTGTAAATACCTCCTAGCTAGCTTCGCAGCAACACTTTTTTTCTTTCAGCCGTGCTCCGCTCAGGATACGCAGGTACGGTTTGGTACAGACGTTCCACTTGACGTGCAACTGATCTACGATCGGGGACTGGATTGGCTGGCTAGTCATCAGAGTCCCGAAGGTGGCTGGGATGAAGGCGACGTTGGGCCAGGTGTCACGGGCATGTGCGTCATGGCGTTTCTGGCAAGTGGCGAAGATCCAAACTTCGGGCCATACCGTGATCACATTCGCCGCGCTATCCGCAACATGATTCGGACGCAGGGCGAAGCCACCGGGTTTTTCGGTGATGGAGGTCACGGCAGCATGTATCACCATGGATTCGCGATGCTGGGAATGTCCGAAGTGTATGGAGTTCTTGACGAGGATTCGTTGTGGGACGGCGACACCAACACAGAGGGCCGCCGCAGCATTGGAGCATCGCTTGAGCTGGCTGTCCGTGCCACGATCACTTCGCAGAAAAACAATCAGTGGAAAGCATGGCGCTATTCGCCGGAGGCGAGCGATGCCGACACGTCTGTCTCCGGAGCAGTCTTGATGGGTCTCTTAGCAGCTCGGAATGCTGGGATTAAAGTCCCTGATGATGGCATTGATAACGCGCTCGAGTATTTTCGGTCGATGACCACGAATCGTGGCGAAGTAGGCTATTCTGGAATCGGTGGCGGCGGTTCTAACAACCTTAAATCCATCGCAGCGTTAGTTTTCGCCATCGGCAAACGCAAGAACCTAGCAGAATACAAAGCAGTTCTGGAACGAGTCACCGGCAATCTTGAAGTCGATGAATACAGTTATCCCGAATACTATCGCTACTATACGGCGCAAGCCTTGTTTCAAGGCGACTTCGAATCGTGGAACAAATGGAATTTGAAGACCGCCCGCCAGCTGAAAGATCTGCAGAGCGACGATGGAAGTTTTCCGAGTGGTCACGGAGCTGCGTACGGCACATCCATGTCACTGCTCGCAATGGCATTGAACTATCGTTTTTTGCCGATCTATGAACGATGATTCGGAGCTTTGAATGATTAAAACCTGGATTGCTGCCATCTTGCTTCTTCCTGCAACGCTCACCGCGGCAGCGGACGATGCGGCGCTTCACTGGAATAACGGCGACAGTCTATCTGGCACACTTCTGAAGGCAGACGAAACATCGTTGACGTGGCACTCACCGATGTTCAGCGACCCGCTGCGGATTGAATCGTCATATCTGGCAAGCATTAACTTTCCACCAAGTGAAGCGGTGACGGCCGATGAAGCGGAATCTCGAATTCAGATGCGGAACGGGGATGTGTTGCACGGTCGGCTGACATCAATGACCGAGACTACGATGTCATTTGACAGTTCGCGGTTCGGTACATTCGCGGTCGCCCGGAATCGGATTCTCAGTCTGCAACGCATCAAGAATTCAGGGGTGATTTATTCCGGTCTGCGTGGCCTCAAGGAATGGCAGGCAGCGTTTCGAAGACCCGCAAATAATGGTCTTGCCGCAGGCGGTCCAATGAACGGGCAGCCTCCAGACCCCACAACTTCGGAAATGGCTGACGGTGCAATCTGGTTTGAAGACCCCAATGGGTCACTCAGCACAAAAAAATCCGACGCCGCAATCTTTCTGCCGCTAGAACTCCCCCAAAAGTTTGAAATTGAGTTTGAGCTAAGTTCTACCAAGCCGGTCAGCTTCCTGTTGGCGATCGGCCGTAATCCGAAGTACAGCCTGCGAATAGAGACTTGGGTCGATGAGCTAGTGGCTGCGAAGCATTCCTTTAAGCACCTCAAGACGATTGGCGAACAAGATCTCTCAATCCATTTGTATGCATTTGTCGATCAAACGGCGGAAACAATGCAGGTCTATTCTGAGACCGGGGAAATGCTGGGGCAGATCAACACCACCGGCGCAACGAGTGCAACAAGCGGGCCTGCAACTGAAGCAGACGGGTTAATGCTTCGCAACGGAGATTTTGATCTGACGTTACAGCGACTGCATGTGAGTCACTGGGACGGGAAGACCCCAAGAATTATGTCAGGTGAGCATTCCCGCATCGAATTGTCAGACGGAACTCTGCACTTCGCCAAGGTGCAAGGATTCGATGCTGATCGCGGACTTCTTTCGCTGACAGCCGACGATAAGACGATTGCCGTCCCCTTCGTGGACGTAGCTTCGCTCATGGTTTCCGGTGAGCTGGCGGCAGGAGTTGCCGAACGCGGCCGCGCATGGTTGACTTGGGCGGATGGAGGATTTATTTCCGGTTCACTGCTGTCAGTCAATGACGATACTGCCATGTTTAAAACGGAGTATTCAGCGGAGCCGCTCAAGTGCAAAATGTCTAGTCTGATACAATTGGGCCTGACTCGTGGGTCAGGAAGCACGATAAAGACGGAGAACGCGACCTCGACAGCGGTCACAGTGGATCGCCTCTTCCATAAAAACGGGACGCTGCAGGGACGCTTGGTCGTCGAAGGTGCTGCAGATGCTCCGATTCAATGGACGCCACTCGGTGGTTTGAACTCTTCAACTTTGCAGGGGGGCGAGAACGCAAGGTTTGTGCGTGCTGCGGATGTCAAACGCTGGTCAGAAGACCCACAATCACAGATCGCGTTTCCGGATGTTTTGTATCTACAAAACAGTGATGTGCTTCCCTGCCGGATCAAAGCCTGCACGGAAGAAGGAATTGAATTCACATCACCACTGACGGAAGTGCGTGCGTTTTCGCATGAGCATATCCGGGCAATTGAACTGACTTCTGCTGGAAGAATCCACCAGAGCGGTTTTGGTGCGGAAGGCTGGAAGGGATTTGGCAGCGCACTCGCACCCGATCGCACGAAACTAAAGTTTCACGGGAACGTGCAGTATTCCCATCCTGAAATCCTGACCGGCGACACCGTACGTTTTCGTCTGGAGTGGCCGGAACAATCGTGGGCCTCGCTCACTGTTTCGATGTTTGGCACCGGGCGACGCGACGATGAAGCTTGTACCCATGTCTGTTTCAGTCTCCAGCCGCATCAATTGCAGGTCCTCGATCGGCCGCTGGCGCCGAATCAAATGATGATGATGGGAGCTCGACAAGGTCCTAAGGCAAACGAAGGGTTAGTTGCGGTCAAGAACTCGCAGGCCGAAATTCAGCTTGTGGTGCATGATGGCAGGATCATCATTTCTGTTGATGGAGTGCCAGCAAAAAACATTAAGCTGAATTCATCATCATCTGTTCGCCGAGGGATTGCATTTAATGCCAACGTGACCATGGTGGGGCAGGTCATTGTCAACGGCTTGGCTCAACAGCGCCCCGGTGATGGTGTGACACTCTCAGATTTTGAAGTCGATAATCTCTCGGGAGCGTCGATTCGGCAGTTCATTGATGACGAATCGCGGCAGGTGGCGTTGACAGTTCCTCGTTTCCGCCGTGACAATCCGCCCACACATGTGCTCATCGCGCCCAACGGAGACCTGCTGCGGGGGCGTATGCTGGGTTTCGACGAAGAGAGGGTTCTGTTCGAATCGCGTCTGGAAACACTGCGATTCGAGCGGAGCCGAGTCGGTGCGATCGTGTGGCTGGGTGCTCCACCGAAAGATGATGCCGCGCCTGTCGCTGAGGCAGGGACAAATCCACCAGCCGTCAAGGCAACCGGCGAGGCTGATGGCTTTGCAACCGACAGCGAAGACGACACAAACCTTCAAGCCCAACTGGCGGATGGATTCACCATTACAATGAAGCCCCTGCGGTTGGTAGACGGAAACATTGAAGGTTCGTCGGCACTCCTCGGAAAATGCTCGTTTCCCGCTCGATCCGTCCGTGAATTGTGTACCGGCGACCCTGCCGCCAGTCAGCGACTTGTGGCCTACGACACATGGGTTACCACTAGGGCCCGCGAACCGGACTGGGACATTCCAGAGAGCGACGGAGGCAACTCAGAAGCCGCTGCATTGATCGGTAAGACAGCGCCTGATTTTGAACTGCCCATGCTAGATGGTACGACATTCAGATTAAGTGATCATCAGGACAAAATCGTCGTCCTCGACTTTTGGGCCACGTGGTGCGGTCCCTGCGTGATGGCGCTTCCGGACTACATCGCTGCCACATCGAAATTCGAAGAATCGAAAGTCATTTTTGTCGCCGTCAATCTGCAAGAGTCTTCCGATGAGATTCGGACCTTTCTTTCTGACAAGCAGTTATCGCCGCGCGTGGCCCTCGACCGGAGTTCAGCCGTCGCTCCGACGTTTCAGGTGTCGGGCATCCCCCACACGGTGATCCTTGGCCTTGGCAACATCATCGAAGACGTCCACATTGGCTATCAACCTGGCAGTGGCGAAACCATGCAAACCACCCTGCAGCAAATGCTTGATGGCACATGGAAGCGTGCGACGGATGAGACTCCCGCTGATTAAAGCCAGAAAGGACTGAGTTGGAGACAAGTCGCAGAACAGAATTTGCCCGACCATAATTCGTAATCGTAGCTGAATTCACAAGAATTCAGCGAAACTCAAATGCTGACATCTTTAGGTACTTCCTCGGCAAAAAATTCTTGGTCGCGCGCCGTCCAACACGCGTTAAGCTGAAGCAACTGCCCCCCGCCTGGCGAGGTGTCGTGAATTGAGTTGAATGGAGTGCCGTTCAATTGGTAAACTCACTGTTCCGTCCACCGCACGTCTCGCCCCTTGACCTTCCCCTGATTTGTTTGCCATGCCAAATCCATTTTTCGACAATATTGCCCGTGTGACGCGCCGCCAAATGTTTGGGAGCACATCGACCGGGATCGGACTGGCGGCCCTAGCGTCGCTGTCAGGTTCAACAGATGCGAGCACGGGTGATCAGGGTTTACCTGGGATGCCCCACCTTCCGGCGAAAGCAAAGCGTGTCGTAGTTTTATGGCAGGGCGGTGGCCCGTCGCATGTAGATTTGTTTGACGATAAACCCTTGATGCGGCAGATGGTAGGACAAGATATTCCCGAATCCATCCGTGGCACGACGCGACTTTCCACGATGTCGAGTGGCTACGGAAAGTGGCCCTGTCAGCCTGCCATTAAACCCTTCCGGCGTTACGGGCAGGCGGGAATTCCACTCAGTGAAATGCTGCCGAATATCGGTTCGATCGCAGATGATATCTGCGTCGTGCGGAGTATGCACACCGAAGCCGTCAACCACGCTCCAGGAGTGACACTTTTTATGACCGGGTCTCAGATACCCGGTCGTCCCAGCATGGGCGGATGGTTAGCGTATGGCCTCGGCAATGACACCGACAATCTTCCCACATTTGTGGTGATGACTTCCAGCGACAAAACAAAGACCTGTGGTCAGTTGTTCTTTGACTATTATTGGGGAAGTGGTTTTCTTCCCAGTCGTTTTCAGGGCGTCCGTTTTCGCAACACGGGCGACCTTGTGCCCTACCTAACGAACCCGGCCGGTGTCAGTGCGGAATCGCGCCGCGCGATGCTGGATGATCTGGCTGCGATGAATGCGGCTCACTTGGCCGACTACGGTGATCCGGAAATTGATACGCGGATCGCACAGTACGAGATGGCGTTTCGGATGCAGTCGAGTGTTCCAGATCTTGTCGATTTCTCTGGAGAAACAAAGTCTACGCTTGATCGGTACGGGGCCGATGTGCTGCAAAAAGGCACGTACGCCAACAACTGTTTAATAGCCCGCCGATTGCTGGAACGCGGCGTGCGTTTTGTGCAGCTGATGCACGCAGGCTGGGATCAGCACGGCAACTTATTTACCCAACTCGAACAGCAGTGTATTGATACAGAAGGTCCATCAGCAGCGTTAGTGAAGGATCTGAAAGAACGAGGCATGCTGGATGACACTCTCATCGTCTGGGGAGGCGAATTCGGACGCACGCCCTTTGGTCAGGGTGATCCTGCAAATCCTAAAGGACGCGATCACTTTGGAAGAGCCTACAGCTGGTGGATGGCCGGCGGTGGAATCAAACGAGGCACGGTCTACGGAGAAACTGACGACTTCGGCTGGAACATTAAGTCAGACCCCGTGCATGTCCACGACATGCAGGCCACAATGCTCCATTTGTGCGGTATCGATCACACACGGCTGACCTACAGATATCAGGGACGACAATATCGCCTGACTGATGTACACGGTGAAATCGTGCAGGGAATTCTGGGATAGCAACACACCAAGGCTAACGGCAGAAACAAATTTACCTTAGCTGAATTCTTGCGAATTCAGCTACGGAACAGGGAAGAAATTCACGGCTGCTCGCCTCACGGCCCGTTCACCGCTCCGCACTGCAAATCTGACATAGGTTTTGTCAAACTTCGTGGACAGGGGACAAAAGCCTGCCGCCCCTCTAAGATGCTGCACTTCGGAAATCTGCCTGATTCGGGATCGGGCGGCGGTGCCATCTTACTAGAGTATTGACTGGCCTAGATGCCAGAGTTGCGGGCGATATGAAAACTGACGAACTGCGTGAAAAATATCTGGCTTTCTTTGAAACAAAAGGCTGCGTGCGTCGGCCAAGTGACGTGCTAATCCCAAAGGATGACGCAACGGTTCTCTTCACCCCTGCTGGGATGAACCAGTTCAAGAATCAGTTTCTTGGTATCGGCCCGTTAGAATTTACCAAGGCAACCACTAGCCAGAAATGTCTCCGAACAGGCGATATTGGGAACGTGGGGATCACGGCATATCACCATACGTTTTTCGAGATGCTCGGCAACTTTTCCTTTGGCGACTATTTCAAACGCGACGCCATTCACTGGGCATGGGAATTTCTGACCGCCAAGCAGTGGCTGGGACTAGATCCAGATCGTCTCACTGTCACCGTGTATCTGGACGACGACGAAGCGTTTGAGATCTGGAACCAGGAAATCAGACTGCCTGCAGACCGCATCAGCCGCTTGGACGAATCCGAGAACTTCTGGCCGGCATCCGCGCCATCGCAGGGCCCGGACGGTGTCTGCGGACCATGTTCGGAGATTTATTATTTGGCGGTGGGAGCGACGAAACCGGTTGAGATCTGGAATCTCGTGTTCACGCAGTTCAATCGAGTCGGTGATCCGCCGCATAATCTGCAGCCGCTGCCGAAGAAAAACATCGACACGGGAATGGGACTAGAACGTTGTGCCTCGTGCCTGCAGGGCGTGCTGAGCAACTTTGAAATCGATATTCTCAAACCAATGTGCATTGCAGCAGGGGATTCACTGGGGTTGAAGTATGCGTACGACGCTGCGTGGGGGCGCGCCTGTCGCCGGATCGCCGATCACATGCGTGCCTGTACTTTTGCCATTCACGAAGGTGCGAATCCCGGCCCGGACAAAGCCGACTATATTGTGCGTCTGTTGCTGCGTCGCGCCGCGATGGAGGGTTATCTACTTGGCAAAAAAATCCCGTTCCTGCATTCTCTAGTACCAGCGATCGTGCAGGGCATGCGAACTGCCTATCCAGAGATTGTGGATACGGTCCAGTCTGTTTCCAACGTGATCCGATTGGAGGAAGAGCAGTTTTTGGACGTCGTAGATCGCGGTATGCCACGTTTTGAAAAACTTGCGCAGCGGGCGAAATCGACAGGGATTATTTCCGGCGAAGATGCCTTTGATTTACATCAGACATATGGCTTTCTGATTGAACTTACGGACACACTTGCCACAGAGAACAATCTGAAAGTCGATCATGAAGGCTACAATAAAGCCCGCAAACGCCACGAAGCGACCAGTGGCAGTGGGGCGTTTGCAAATTCGGTGATGAGTGCAGGACCGATCGATTCGCTTAAGGGGCAGGGCGGCACCAAGTTTCTTGGCTACGATTCACTGACGGCGGAATGCCAAGTCACCGGAATTATTTCGAACAACGAACTTGTGAAGGAATTCTCAGCCGCTGGCCACGAAACTCCCATAGGTCTCGCGTTGGATCGCTCACCTTTCTACGCAGAATCTGGCGGTCAGACTGGTGACATCGGAAGTCTAATCGGGAATGGCGTGGAATTTGTGGTGGCTGACACGCAGAAGGACGGCGACCTCTGGATTCATGTGGGCCATTTGATAAAAGGGAAACTGACCGTCGGCCAAGCGTTGACTGCAAACATCGACAACGGTCGACGTTCAGGAATTCGACGAGCCCACTCGGCGACCCATATTCTACACCACGCGTTGCACTGCACGGTGGGGAAGAATGCGACTCAACGTGGTTCTAAGGTTGAAAATGATGCCCTCCGCTTCGACTTCGCGCATAATCAGGCACTGACCCCTGATGAACTGCGTCAAGTCGAAGATATCATCAATGAATGCATCGCCAAAGGTGCGACGATCACCACGGAACTGTTGCCGATCGAAGCCGCTCGTAAAAAAGGTGCGATGGCATTGTTTGGTGAAAAATATCCTGACGAAGTCCGCGTCGTCAGCATGGGTGATTTCAGTGTCGAACTTTGTGGAGGAACGCATCTCTCCAATACTGGGCAAGTCGGTCTGTGCCGCATCACATCGGAAGAACCCATCGCCAAAGGCGTACGACGGATCACAGCCATCACCGGTGCCAAAGCCGTGCAGAAAGGACGCGATACGGACGAACTTGTCGCACAGTTGCAGCGTTTACTGAAAGCTCCACAAGCAACAGAACTGATTTCGCGTATCGAAGCATTGCAGCATGAAGTCAAAACGTTAAGCAAGCAAATTGCCGAATTCACTTCAGCCAACGTCGCTGACGCGATTGGGGGCCTTGTGGCGCAGGCAGAAACGCTTGGCGGCGTGAAAGTTATCGCCAGGAAACTCGAAGGCGTCACCCGTGAAGCGTTGCGTGACTTCGCCGATCAATTACGAGACAAGCACAGTCCGATTGCCATTATCCTAGGAGCAGAAATCGACGGCAAAGTTTCGTTGATCGCCGCTGTCAGCA
>QWQG01000084.1 GCA_003670925.1 Planctomycetota bacterium
AGGTACGTTCTGCGAACGCACCGATTGATCAAATGAAACGCCTGCACTTCCTCAGACGCACACATCTCCGTTCGATTCACGCGTGGCATCGCTCGGCCCTTTCCCCTGAATGTTGCCCGTTTTCTATTGATCCACCAACGCCCATCAGTCCAGAAGTCTAACGGCCGCTTGCATTTCCGTCAACAGGGTGGATGGTACTTTATGCGTTGCTTTATGCGTTGTACTCTTGCATTTCCGTCAACAGGGTGGATGGTATTTTATGCGTTCGCCTTTTTCGCGGAGTTGCTCGAGTACGGCGGGATCGGTATCTACGCCCTGCAACAGAGAAGGGGACTTGCCTAACACTTCCTCGAAGGCGTAGCCCGTCAGCTGCGTAAAAGCCTCATTGACGTACAAAATTGGAGTTTTCGCGGTGGCCGCGGTCACCATCACCGAATCGAAGCTCGTGGAAATGACTAGATCGGCGATGGGTCCCAGATCACTGCCAGGCACAGACTTGCTGAGTTGCATTATTACGATTCCTTCATCTGGAGATCAGGCTCTGAAACAAAGATTGTGAGAGTACGAGATACAACCGAAGTGTAAGGCCGACGCGCTCGCTTAATTCATGCCCGCGAACGATGACCTCAAGATTCACTCGGCAATTTCCATTTAGGCTACTAAGTTCAGACATCATCTGCCAGCAGCGTTGAACCGGGGCAATGTTGCCCGCACAGCGTTGTTTCTGAATTGGGCGTTTGGCGGCCCTCTGGCTCGCGGCGTTCACTGCAATGTCGGCAGACCGGAACTTTGGGCGATGATGCCCGTCGATTGAACAACTGTCTGACCGTCGCTTAGACTACGGAGGTTCGGGCAGTGCCCGTGACTGATTCCGCATACAGCTTCCACTGCCGCTATGAGAGTGACGACTTCAGGGGTGCTCAGCGGGAGAAAATGCCGCTGTCCGGGAGCGAACAGGTTTCATCTGCCGTTCTTCGACCTCTTGATGAACGAATCACAAACCGCCAGCCACGTGCAACGAATTCACGAAGCCGGAAAATTGAAACACGGTCCTCTCGTCGGCGAATCGTCGGCAGTTTTTGAGTCAGCAGCAAGGGAAAGCTTATGGAGTATATCCGCAATATCGCCCAATTGATCATCGCGTTGGGTATTTTGAACGTGTGGCTGTTGCGTTTCAACAAGGCGACGGTTTACCGTGGCGGCGGAGCGAAGAATATGAAACAGGAGTTTGCGACGTACGGACTGCCGGTTTGGTTTATGTGGTTTGTGGGCGGACTGAAAGTACTGCTTGCATTGTCCTTGCTCGTGAGTTTCTGGCGACCTGAACTGATGCGTCCCGCTGCAATTGGAATGGCCATACTCATGCTGGGTGCCGTAGGGATGCACATCAAGATTGGGGACGCATTCAAAAAGACGACGCCGGCTTTAAGCGTCCTGATTCTCGCATTGCTCATGGCGTTCATCTAACCGTCGTTCGCAGGGTTGATGCGGCAGTGTTTCGATGCATAAAAGACGAACATTTGCTTTGGGCATTCAAATTGCACCGCTGTTGGTTTGAGGGGACGCGATCGCGGCTTTATTCGTCTGGGAGCTCGTCAAACAAACCCCGCGTCTGCGTTTTCTTTGGCGGCACGCTCTTTGACGGTCGTTTGCGCCGCGAAACTCGCTCCTTCTTACGTGATCCGTGCTTGAGATAGATTGCCGTTGTAGCAGTCCTGGCTTCCGCTGAATTGCGTTTGGCGTACAGCTGGCTCGACATCCACTTAGCACGCTCGGTGAAGGGCACCACTGGTTCGGGATAGCCGGAAACTGACTTGGCATTGATGATGTGCTCGGGCGTTGTATCCTGCAACTCTCGCACCCATTGTTTCACGAAGCGGCATTCGGAGTCCCAGTCGGTGAGTTGTTTCGTTGGGTTGTAGACTCGAATGGCGTTCCATCCGACAACGCCAGCCTGCATTTGAAGCTGATTCAAGTGGATGCCGGGATCGTAGTCTCGAAAGACTCGAGCAAGGTGCGGGTGGATGAGCCGCCAGTCGAGATGGAGCACGTGGCATGCGAAGCTCACGACCATCGCCCGCATGCGGAAGTTCACGAAGCCCGTGGCCGCCAGACATCGCATCACAGCATCGACCAACGGGTAACCAGTGGAGCCGTCTCGCCATGCCTTGTGCAGCCGCTCGTTGTTCTCGAACTGCAAGTCGCGGTAGCATGGATGGAGCGAATGGAACTCGAGTTCCGGTTCAGATTCAAGCCGCTGAGTAAAGTGGTCTCTCCAATGCAGCCGACTCAGGAACGCCTGAAGACTCTGCTTCCACCGTGATGACTGCGGATCGTCAGGGTCGAGTTCCGCAAGCCGTTCGCGGACTGCGTGCCAAACTTGCCGGGCTGTGAGTGTTCCCCATGCAAGATGGACACTCAGTCGCGAGCCCGCTGTGAACGCAGTATTCGGCGAGCTGATGCCACCCCGATAGGACCGCCCACGGTGAGTAAGGAAGGCAGTGAGCGTAGCGAGGGCGTCCGACTCACTGACGGACTGCCATTGGCTATTCATCGTGAAGGCTTGCAGCTTCGGGAATGTTGTTGCGGCTGCCAGTTGGCGGAGTGTGTCGGACTGATGAATTTCGGGCACTGGAAGCGGCCGAGCATCCACGATTCGGGACCGCCACATTTCCTGCAGGCGGTCACGGTTCACTCCGCCCCGACGCACGCTCGACTGTGGAAACTCCTTGTATGCAACGCCCCGCTCTCGACACCACGCCGCCACGGCCCGGTCGCGACAAAACGTGATCTCGTTGCCGACTTCTTCATGGGAGAGAAGATGAGTGAACGGCACCCTCGCATGTAACTTGGCCAACTTTTCCACTGCCTCGCCATGCGCGATGACGACATCTGTGTTGTGTTTGCGGAGCGTCGTTCGCAATGCAGACAGTGCCTGCCACTGGGCGTTGGTGTGCATGTCGGATGTGTCTTCAGCCGCGAGCAAAGACGGCTCGAAGCAGAAGAACGGCAACAGCTCAAGACCCAGTCTCTCCGCCTCGGCAAGGCATCCGTTATCGGTCAGCCGGGCATCGCGCTTGACCCACCAGACGCCGACGGCTCGAGTCAACGGTATCCCCTTTGAACAGCTAAGCTCTTCCGGTAGGTCAGCATCTTGTCGACCATGAAAATCCTGCCCGCAGATTCGAGCCAGTCGACGTCGGAGCGGACTCCAGACATTCGACTGCCTGCACGTTTTTGAGCGTGAGTTTGAGAGATTGATGCTGCGCTCTTCATGATGACGATCTTAGACCGTTTTCGGATATTTCAAGGTTCTGATCACGACCCCGACTCGCCCAACTTCAAGCCCTGAGAATCGCATATCGCTTCCGCAGCACTGACACCTGAAAGGAATGCACCTTCAACCCGCCCGCCAGCGAGCCAGTCGCCGCACACCGCCAGTCCGACCTCGGGATCGAACAGCATCCGTCGGTCGTCGGCGTCTGAACCGTGGCTGTGGCGCCAGCGGTGGGCGGTGAGATGACTGTCCGGTGGAAGTTGTTGTGCAATCGCAGAGGAGAAAGCATCCAGAAGCAGCCGTGCCGCCGTATCCGGAGCAGCTTCGATGTGAGCCGCTGACCATTCGGGGCTGGCGTGCAACACCCAGCAATCGCTCTGTCCGCTGCGGCCTGGCTTGGAACTGTTGCGAGCAACCCACGAGAGTGGCGAATTGTGTACAAACGCTCCATCCCAGGGGACTTCGAGCTTCGACTCAAACGCCACCAGCACCGCCCAGCAGGGCGTCATTTGCAATGTAGAAGCGATCGCACCGAACGCATGCGGTTGCAGGAACACAGCCGACTGCGGCGCTGGAAGTGTGACGACGACCGTTTCGAATGAACCGAAATTCTCGTGAGCATCGGTCTTGATCGTCCAGCCCGATGGACCACGGGACATGGCAACGATTTGCGTCCTCGTCTGGACGCGGATCGCTGAGGCGAGGTCAGCCGCCATCGCCGTCATCCCCGGCACACCAACATAACGAGGCTGAGGCGAGGTGTGTGTTACGGCCCCATTTTCGAGGCGGACAACGCAGCCGAGCCATTCCGCTACTACTCCGCGCGATAGCCAGTCGGCTGTCACCTTTTGTAATCGCGCGTCGCGAGCGGTAAAATACTGTGCTCCGTGATCGAACGCGAGGTCCGGCTCGGCCCGCCGAGTGGCAGTCCGCCCGCCAACGCCGCGGCCCTTGTCAAACACCTTCACGTCGAAGGCATTGGCTGCCAGCGTGCGAGCACACGCGAGTCCAGCGATCCCAGCCCCGATAATTCCAACTGTACGCCCGAGTGCTGTCATCAAAAATCTCCCCGTCCGGCCCATGTCACGGGCGTTGTCGCTGTTGCTGCTTGTAGCCGAGTTCGTGAGAACTCGGAACGCTCATCGTAGGCAAGTTACATTCAGCGACGGCGGAGCGTGACGGATGCTGCTTCCCAAAATGGAAAGAATCCCCTGGTCGCCATCGGGAAGAACGTGATATCGTGGCCTCGATCAGCGAAACGGAGCTGTATACCAGTGGTTGCCAGTCCAGTTGTGAGAACGGCCAAAGCGTCGCCGACAAAGCCTGTGAGTGGCCGAAATGCCCCCACCTCAACCACCCCGTTCACCCGACACCAGTCGATGACTTCTGCCGCACTTCGAGCGAGAGTGACAGTCCCGACGCGGGCATCTGCATCAGCGGTTGCGCCGGCAATCCACTCTTCCACTAACTTACCCGGACAGTGTTGCGGCCTGTCAGTGACGACAAATCGAACAGCCGGGACTGCAGCCCAGCTATCGGGCAACGGCCCGCAGTCTTCATCGTGCAGGAGCACCGCGCGCGGTTGTATCTGGCTGGCATCAGGTCCAAGGGGCGGCTTTACGGCGGGGATTCGCGCGAGTCCATCGTCCCGAAGCGAATGAGCCGACTCGTCAAGTTCGCCCGGCTTCGGTACCCATCGACCGTTTGTATACTTCGCGATGTTATCCGCCCGCGCGAGGTAGTGTTTGCCGGGCGTTTGAAGCCCGGCCACCCATCGCCATGAGAGCGTGTTGGAAGCCGGATCGCCGTCCAGGAGGTGGTCCAGAAAGAATCGAGCACCCATCTCCCATGGAAGCCTGAATGTGAAGATCCAGACGCTCGCAAACCACATTCGAACGTGGTTGTGAAGATAGCCTGTGGAGGTTAGTTCGTCGCACCAGGCGTTAAAGTATGGCAAGTCGGTTTTCCCGGCGATCGCACAGACGAGACGATCCTGGTCCGCCCCGGGAAGTGTCTCGTCGAGCGTCCTAAGTTGCGTGAGGTAGGCTTTCCAAACGCTTGATCGGGCTTCGAGCCAACCCTTCCAGTACGTTCGCCAGACGACCTCCTGCGCGAACTTCTCGATCCGCGCGAATCCTCCGACCGTGCGAGCGAACTCTAGGACCTCTTCCTCCAGAATCAGTCGCCGCCGGATATAGGGCGACAAGCGGCTCGTTGTCATCCCATCCGCGTAGTTTCGCGACGTTGCATAGTCCCCAATGACTTCAGCCAGATCGTTCAGTTGCCTTAAGCCCTGCGTCCGAGTGGGAACCAATGCCGTCAAACTACGTCCGCTCTCAGCCATGTCTTGCTCCGCTTTCGGGACCTCGTCAGTTGAAAAACCAGTAACACGCAAGCGGCGCCGGGCTCAGTAACACTCTCGCGTTTATGCCCGCCCCTCGCAATCTTAGCAAAACGGCAACGGACGTTTTCTCTGTCGATTCATTGACAGCCGTTTCACCGAGATGATCTGCATAAAGTCCCCATCCCCGGCAGGTTTCGATAAGGGTGTCGTCAGTCGCCCCCTATCAATGTTTGTGCGGTTGGCGACGAATTTGGCGCGGCTTTAAAATCTGGATGAAACGTCTATAACAGGCAGAAGGCAGTTTTCTTTTCATTTGACCACTCGTGACCTTCTTTGAGAGCGTCCGTGCAGGAAAGACAGTAGTCCATGCGCAGCGATAATACAGACATCATTCTGATCGGTAGTGGCATCATGTCGGCCAATCTGGGCGCGATGCTGAAATGCCTGCGGCCTGAACTGAAGATTCAGGTCTACGAGGTTTCTGACGAACTCGCTCAGGAGAGCTCAAACGCATGGAACAACGCCGGGACTGGCCATGCTGGCATCTGTGAACTCAGCTACACACCGGATCGAGACGAGCACGGCCATGTCGACGTATCTAACGCGATCGCCATTTATGACCAGTTTGAAAAGTCTCGACAATTCTGGGCTTACGCTGTTTCGGAAGGAATGATCGATTCGCCGCAGGATTTCATCCATCCAGTTCCGCACGTAAGTTTCGTCCGAGGACAATCACAGGTCGAATTTCTGCGAGACCGACACGCCGCCATGTCGGCTCATCACTTCTTTGACAGGATGCAATTCTCGACAGATCGGGCGCAAGTGCAAAAGTGGGCGCCTCTGCTGATCAATGGTCGCAACGATGAACCGATCGCCGCAACGCGCATGGACGACGGCACGGATGTGAACTTCGGAGCTTTGTCGCAAAAACTCATCAACTGGCTGGCCGGTCAGCAGGATTGTGCAGTCGCCACAAGTCATCGCGTCATCGGAATCCAAAAGGAAGCAAATGGTTGGAACGTCCAGGTGAAGGACATTCGTCGGAATGAAGTTCGAGAGAGCTCGGCACCATTCGTTTTTATCGGGGCCGGTGGCGGAAGTCTGCCGCTGTTGCAGAAATCGGGGATTCCTGAAAGCAAAGGGTTCGGCGGATTTCCGATCGGTGGCCAGTGGCTGGTTTGCGACGATCCGAAAATTGTGGCTCAGCATCAGGCCAAGGTCTATGGCCAGGCACAGGGCGAAGCACCGACGATGGCTGTACCGCATCTGGATACGCGGGTTATCGACGGCAAGAAAGCCCTGTTGTTCGGCCCATTCGCGGCGTGGACGACTCGCTTCCTGAAAGAAACGGGACGCCTGACCGATCTGCCGTTTTCAGTCCGTCCTGACAATATTGCTTCACTGTTGAAGGTCGGAGCTTACAATCTGCCGCTGGTGAAATACCTGATTCAGCAGGGACTTCAGAGCATGGAAAGTCGGATGCAATTGCTCCGCACATTCTATCCCGAAGCCGACCGGAAAGACTGGCGATTGATGGACGCAGGAATTCGCGTTCAGGCAATCAAGCGGACGGACGGTGAGGCCGGGATCGTTCATTACGGTACGGAGATTGTCACGAACAAAGAAAAGACCATTGCCGCACTTCTCGGCGCTTCTCCCGGAGCCTCCGTGTCTGTCACATTGATGCTTCAAGTCATTCAGAACTGTCTTCCCGACGTTCTTGAGCACCCGGAATCTGCCACAACGCTTGGCAGCATGTTTCCGACTTACAAGTTGGACCTGTTGTCTCCTTCCTCAATCCACGAGTTCCGAGACAACCACGCGCGATGTGACCAAATACTTCAATTGAAACCTTGTGACTGATGAAGACCATCCAGACAGACCATCTACGCCTTAAAACGTCGCATTTGCGTTCATCGCGGCCCGACGTGGATCGATCCTGTGTAGTAGCGGCGACACAATCTGTGTCTGGTCTGCGCCGCGTGCTGTTTCTGTTGTCAGCCGGTGGAGTCTTTGTATTGGCTATCGCTGGTGTAATCGTGCCGGGGCTGCCGACAACACCATTCCTGTTGCTGACGACCTACTTTCTCATGCGGTCTTATCCACGACTCAACGAACGCTTGCTGAAATCGAAACTTTTCGGCCCGATACTTTTCGACTGGCAGGTCAAAGGCGGAGTTCGCCACGATGTTAAGGCTAGAGCAATTTCCGTTGTCTTAATCTCGATTGGCTGTTCTCTGTACTACACGCAATTTTCACTGGTTCCGGCGCTGATTGTATCTGTTTTTGCAGGCATTGGCATCTTTGTCATCCTGAAGCTGCCAGAGCCGCGTGATTGACGTCACGCTGTTCGCTTCGGTCAGCCAGCCATCTTTCCAACTCTCGCCAACAAACGATTTGCGGCGGAAATACCACTATGTCACGCGGCTTCGACGCGATTGCCGAGGCACCAGTCGCCGCAAAGACCGACGTTCAGCGTGTCATCAAACAAGCATTCTTTATCAACGTATCGGCTTCGCCGCAGACCTGAAGTGAAAAAAGGCTGTCGATCACTAATCGTCGACCTTTATCGCAGCAATAACCGAACCAAATCTGAATGCGAGCACAGTAAGCGCAGAAGCCTGCTCCGGCAAGACTGACTGCACGTCAATGCTTAAGCTAGTGCCATTCCATCGACACACCGGAGCAGCCAACAATTCGATTCGCGAGGGCTCGTTTCGCCGTCAAATGGCTCGGTCAAAATGGCTACCGCAGAAGTGAATGAGCCGATACTTCGTCGCATCGCTGACGAAACGAACGGACTGTTTCTCTCAGCGTCAGACCCAGCACGGCTGAAGCTACTCTCGGCTTACTGCGACCGCAGTCGGCTCTTCACGCTCAATCCATTCGATGATCGTGGAGTCGCGTGGGATATTGCGGCAGACGTAACAGAACCACGGGTTGCCCTAGAAATGGCATTCACGTTGATTCCGGAGGCCAGCGAATCTCAGCCGTACTTCGCGAACGCTTCCCGACACTTGATGTATGGAGTCATGTTGCCGTTCATGCTGCGGGGATTGGACTGAACACTTGCCGATGTGCTCCGGGCTCTTTCCAGTGCCAAACTATGCACGTAAAGTGCTTGAACAACATCGGCACACAGCTGGAATTGTCGAGCATTACTTTTCCGATGAGCGACTCCTGAATGACATATTCAGCACGATCGCAACGAAGATGTTGCTCTACGAATCGATCGCGGGATGCTGGGATGCGGCAAATGAACGCATCTCCCTTAAAACGTGGTCAACCGAGGAAATGACCCTGATTCTCGGCAACACCGAGATTTCACGGTTTGCCATCGACAATATCAACCGCTGCATCTTCAAGCGGGCGTCAGACCTCATCCTTTCCAAATCGAAAGGCACGACTGATCGCAGCTGGTTCTTTGTCGACGAAGTCAGTGAAGCAGGTCGGCTCCCGATTTCGTCACTGCTGAAAAAGGGGAGATCCAAGGGAGGCCGCGTAGCGATTGCCTATCAGTCCATCAGCGGGCTGCGAGATCCCAAACTGTTCGGCCAGCATCAGACGGACCATCTCGGACAACAGACGGCTCAACCCAGTCTAGTGTTGGGTTGCGAGCAGCCTATCACTGGTTATCACGAAACAAATTTCTCGATGGCCTACAGTTCGCACATCTCATGGCAGAATGCAACATCACCGGTGCCGATGGAAGTGTATCCGTCACTGGCCTTCGACAGTCTGTTTGACAACCGTGGCAGCCGCCGCAACAAGAGTGTACTTGATCGTGTGCAGGAGCATGCATCCAGCTTAAGTCGTCAGGTGAGCGCGGCCGATCGTGAACACATGAAGCTGATGTGCGACGTCGTGGCATTGGCCTTCCAGACTGACAAGACGCGTTTTGCGACACTCCTCCTGTGTCGCGACATTTCTGGCCTGTTCTATCCGTTCTTGGACGTGCGCAAAGCGCATCACTCAGCGTCACACGACGATCAATCCGATGACTTCGAGCGGATCTCACGCTACTACGTTAGCCAGATGGCCTAGCTTGCCGGTCGGTTAGAGAAGATGAAAGAAGGCGATGGTTCCGTGTTGGATCATTCATGCCTCGTGTTTGTCAATAACATGTGGTCAGGAAACCAACATGACTCCAACCGCCTGCTGCTGTTCACTGTCGGCAGATTGAACGGCACGCTGAAAACGGGGCGCGTCATGGACTATTCCGAGCGCGGTGACGACGGTCGCAAACTCTGTAGCCTGTACCTGTCGCTCATGCACCGCATGGGCCTGCCCGCCGATCAATTCGGTGATGCGACAACACCGTTGGCGGATCTCTAGTGCCAGTTCAGTCGTGCCTTGATGGATCGGGTGGCTGGGGCTGGACTGAGCCGAGCGAAGGAAGGAAGCCCCGGGGTTTCGGGCTGACGCCCTCCAGCCCCGGCCACCCAGCAATTCATTGCTGACAGATCACCAGGGATGAGCGCAATAAAAAACACGGCTTTGAAGGATCAACCTTCAAAACCGTGTCGTCAGCAGTCCAGATTTATTGAGAACCGTGGTTTGGTTTCCAGTCGTCTAGTTACCAGTTCTTTGGATGCATGATCCAGTACCACTTGTCTTTTTCTTTGTTGAAGTTCAACTGCCAGTAGCCATCATCCCACTCCAGTGACACTTCACGCCATCCCATTGGTACCTGTGGGTACGGATAGAACGGGCCAATGTATGGGAAGGCACTGGCACTGTACTGCGTCGGATAGGTGACTGCCGCTGAGTTTGGATACTGAGCGTAGGCGGGCCATGCATGACCTGGCAACTGCGGATTGTTGAAACTGGTTGGCGCATAACCTGTCGGTGATGGCATCATGGATGGATCCATGGCCATGCCCGGCTGATTGTACCCAGCTGGCATCATCTGCGGTGCATACTGCTGAGGCTGCTGCTGAGCCTGAGCAAATTGCTGCTGCGGACCGCCCGCTATGGGCGCGGACTGTGGATTGAAGCCTGTCTGACTGACAGGCACACCCACTCGCAACTGGTTGTTAACGTTCTTTACGCTTGGAATCTGTGAAACCGAAGATTCAGCGGCTTGCCGCTGCTGCGCCGTGGCCACATCACCGATCAGCGTGGCTGTCCCGGCGTTGAAGCGAATTTCGATGTCATAGCCAACCAGTCCGACAGCTGCCAGCGTATCACCGATCTGCTGGGCCACCGCCTGGTTATTAAGTGCCTGCCCTCCAGCAGCGGCAGGCGCTGGTGCCGCAGGCACGGTCGCTCGGGTTGCGGGGGTCGCAACAGGCGGAACTTCGCCGCTCACCTGCCGAATTCTTGATGCGCTGGATTTCGCTTCACTCAGCCCGGCCTGTGTGACTCCCGAGTCAAACAGGTCCGCATGCAACTCACCCGCTGCCGGCTGCACTTGGCTCCTGGGCTCCGGCACGAAGCGCAGATTGTTCTCGACGCTTTGGATGCCGGGCACGGTCTGTGCCAGACGCTGAGCAAGAGTGCGGTCACTGGCCTTGCTGACTTTGCCGTCTAGAATTGCGACGCCATTCTGGACTTCGACGCTTACGCCGGAACCCTGAATCGCTGCTTCCTTCATGGCTGCAATGACCTGATCGGCCTGAGCCTGATTTTGTTCTTTCTGGGCGGCTCCAGAAAATGGCGTCCGTATCCGGCCGCCAAGGAAACCATCTGCACTGGCCGCGACCGGGCTTGCCGCCAGGACTCCCAGCACGAGTAACCATTTACCGTACTTTCGCATGAAAGTTCTCCTCCGTGAGGTACCTTCCGTTCCGGACTGCACTTGAACTGCTGAAAAACCGTCCCGGTGGTTCGATGACAAATTCTCGGACGCTGACTGCCTCTGGCAGAAACATCCGCCAGAACCCCGGACTGCTGTCGTGATCCCTTAGTTTCAGCCAACTTCGGTGTTCACCGGAGTCCGCTGACGAGACAACGCAACAGAACGCTACGCTCCTTTCATCGGCCCGGTCGTACCGTCTGGATAAACAATTCTGTCTTTTTGGTTCGTGCCGGTTGTTTCGAAGATCCATGGCGAAGTGATTGGCAACTCAACCGGCAATAATGGCCGAACCCCAGGCGAGCGGTGCGGCGTCAGGTCAGATACTGGCTGGCGATTTCGTAGAAGATGACCACGGCAAGGATGTCGATCATTGCGGCGATCAATGGATTGGACATGATCGCAGGGTCCATTCCCGATCGGCGAAGGCCGAGTGGCAATAGGGTGCCCGCCGAGGTACCCAGAATCACCACAATCACCACGGTCGTTGCGATCGCGGCGGCCTCGGCAAAGCTCAAGCCAAAGAAGACAAAGGCCACGAAAAAATCGAGTGCGGCCAACGCGACGCCAAGTGCCAGCCCGATCGTGAATTCGCGCAGGATCAGCCTGCGATTGATGAGCCCATCAACTCCTCCCTTGGAATCCGTCGGCTGTAATGCAAACATCCGGATGAACAAGGTGGCTGACTGCGATCCTGCGTTCCCGCCACTGGCCATCACAAGTGGCAGAAACAACAAAATAAGCGTGGCAAGTCCAGTCTCGTGCTGGACAACCTCCGGCGCTTCGGTGGTTGACGATCGGTAATGACCAATCACGCGTGCATTCATCAGTGCCACGATCGACAGAAACAGCAGCCAGATGCCGCGCTTCCATAAAATCGTGAGCAGCGGTGTGTCTTCGTACTTGTCATCCAGCCGGCCAACGGCACTCTGCAGATAGGCGTCTTCCGTCGCTTCTTCCTGCACCACGTCCATCGCATCGTCGTGGGTCACGATGCCGACCAGCCGATCATCGGCATCGACGATCGGCAGCGCGA
This sequence comes from Planctomycetota bacterium, assembly GCA_003670925.1. Taxonomy (GTDB): domain Bacteria; phylum Planctomycetota; class Planctomycetia; order Planctomycetales; family Planctomycetaceae; genus SXXK01. The sequence continues at coordinate 12,455 of QWQG01000084.1, forward strand.
TGAAATTATACCGACCCATTTCCTGGGCCACAACTTCGCGCTGTTCGCTCACTTTGAAGCGAATCACGTCTCGCTGCATGATACTTGACAGTCGCGCGTCGGGTTTTGCCAGAATCAATTCGCGCAGTGAAATGAAACCTTCCAGCCTGCGATCTTCACTGATGATGTAGACGTAGTAAATCGTTTCGCTGTTTGGAGCCTGCAGGCGCAGCTGGTCCAGGGCTTCCCGGACGGAAATATTCGCTGGCAACGAAGCGTACTCCGTTGTCATAATCGCTCCGGCGCTGCCTTCGTCGTACGACAGCAACTTGCGGATATCGTTGCGTTCGGCTCGCGCGATCAAACGCAGCACATCTTCACGGCGGTCCTCAGGCATGCGGGACAACAGGTCCACGCGATCGTCGGCCGACATCCATTCGAACAGTTCGGACAGCTTTGCCGGGTCCAGTTGTTCGACCAGCCCGATCTGTCGTTTCAACGACAGATATTCGAAGATCTCAACACGTATCGGCAGTTCGGCTTTATCCAGAATCGGCCAGATCTGATCATCTTCAAGTTCGTCAAGAATC
>QWQG01000028.1 GCA_003670925.1 Planctomycetota bacterium
ATGGCGAGCAGCCGCAGCTTCGCCCGGTCACGTTTCAGGAGGTCTTTGCTACGCTGTACCATTGCGCCGGCGTGGATGCTCAGAATACTCGCGTCTTCGACTTGTCCGGAGTCCCTCAATACCTCGTCGATCCAGGCAATAAGCCACTGCACGAACTGGTTTAGCGGGTTGCCACCTATCAGTTGATGGGTTGTGTGCCACTGGCTCGGCCCAGTGCTGGCCATTTACAGGACGCACTGGCCGAGCCAGTGGCACACATCAATAGACGGATGACACGCTGTCTTCATCAGGCGATGATTTCCTGCACGACCTGACCAAAGACATCAGTCAGGCGATAATCGCGACCACTGTATTGGTAGGTCAATTTTTCATGATCCAATCCCATTAAGTGCAGAATCGTGGCATGCAGATCGTGGACATGCACGCGGTTTTCAACAGCAGTCAAGCCAAAATTGCAGGTTGATCCGTACGAATATCCAGGCTTCACGCCGCCACCAGCCATCCAGACGGTATAGCCGTAGTGATCATGATCCCGCCCTTTTTGTCCTTCCGACGTCGGGGCTCGACCGAATTCGCCACCCCAGATAACAAGCGTATCTTCCAGCATGCCTCGTTGTCGCAGATCTTTCAGGAGAGCGGCGATGCCTTGATCACATGCCTGCGCCAGTTTTGCGTGGCCATCGACAATATTTTCATGTCCCGTGTCCCACGCAATGTCGTACCCGTCAATAGAAAGCGACACCTGCACCATCCGCACGCCACGCTCCACAAGTCGCCGCGCCAGCAGACAACCCTTGGCATATTCACTGTCACCGTACAGCTCGAGTGTCGCTTTGGTTTCCCGCGACACATCGAAGACATCCGGAACAGCAAACTGCATGCGAAAGGCCATCTCCATCGCTTGAATACTGGCTTCCAGATTCTGATCTTTTTCCTGCCGTTTCAAATGGAGGCTATTCAGTCGTGCCAACAAGTCCACCTGTTCCCGCTGCTCGATCCGCGGCAGCTGATTTGTCAGATCGTTCAATGCACGCTCGGGATGCATCTGGCCGATGTTCACGTAGCAACCATTGTACGTGCCCGGCAAAAAGCTATTACCCCAGTTCGCGGCCTGACCACGAGGCTGTGCACGAGGACTCATGGCGACGAAACCAGGCAGATTCTGATTTTCCGTCCCAAGCCCGTAAACCAGCCACGATCCCATGCTGGGTCGGTTGGGCTGGAGGTGGCCGACATTCGTCATCATGATCGCACCAGCGTGCTCCGGAATGTCCGTGTGCATTGAATGGATGAAACAGATCTCATCCACCATCTCGCCGACATGCGGAAAGATATCGCTGACCCACTTTCCGCACTGGCCATACTGCCTGAAGCCGTAAGGCGACTTCATCAAACCGTTCTTCGTGTTGCGCAGGGATTTGCGATCGACACTTTCCGGGCGCTGTCCTTCGTAGGTTGCAAGATCCGGTTTGTAGTCGAACGTATCGACCTGTGAAGGGCCGCCAGGCATGAACAGCTGAATGACTCGTTTTGCCTTCGGTGCAAAATGTGTCATTTTGGGAGCAAGCGGCGTTGTAGTTGCTCCAGCCTCGGCCATTATTCCTGCTAAGCCCAACGTGCCAAATCCAGCGCCGCAGCGGGTTAGCATTTCCCGGCGTGAGACGCCGGGGGAAATCCAGTTGTTCATCGTTTCGTCTTTCCTATTCGATATACATGAATTCGTTAGAGCTTAGCAGCACCTGCAGGTATCGCTCCATTCGTGACCGGTCGTCGCTGGCCACAATGTTTTCTGTGGCCTTTTGCTCTTTCAGAAACTCAAGACCGATTTGCTGTTCGTCGACTGTTGGAAATCGGCTGAACAGCAATCGGTAGGCCCGCTCGATCCGTTGCTCATTGGTCTGTGATTCTTTTCCCAATCGTGCAGCGAAGAGCTCCGCTCGACGCAGCATATAACCGTTATTCATCATAAACAGATATTGCTGAGGAACAGTATTTGGTAACCGTTCGGAGACGGTTGCCCGCATGGCAGGAAAATCAAACAATCGCATGAACTCATCTGCCTGAAAATGATCACCATTGCGGCTCACTTGCAAATAGATCGTGCGGCGAGCACTGTTAATATCATCGACGGGCAGACCGCCCAGCTGTAGATCAAGATCACCAGAGACTGCCAGTAACGCATCGCGCCAAGCTTCGATATTCAGTCGCCGTGGGCTCATTCTCCAGAGAAGGCGGTTGTCGCCATCGGCCTTGAAGTTCTGCTCGTCATAGCGACTGCTCATGCCGTACGCGGCTGAGTTCATGATGTCGCGATGAAGTTCTTTGATTGACCAGCCTTGATTAATGAACCGAGATGTCAACCAGTCGAGCAATTCCGGATGAGTCGGCTTTTCCCCGAGCGCGCCGAAGTTGCCGGGTGTGCGAACCAGTCCTTTCCCAAAATGATGCATCCAGACACGATTGACAAAAACTCGCGCCGTTAGCGGGTTTTGAGAGCTGACGACGGCCTCGGCCAATTCCAAACGACCACTACCCGAAGTAAATCTGATGGGGTCTGCTCCTGCAACGATGCGGAGAAATCGGCGAGGAGCAACGGACCCCGGTCGAAGCAGATTGCCGCGAATTGCCAGATGCATGTCAGCAGTTCCACCATCGGCGATCGCATGGACGGAATCAGGTTTTGGCGGAGCAGCATCTTTGAGTTTCTGTAACCCGCTCCGCAGAGTTGCCAACTCCTGAGGCTGCTCAGACAACAGCTTAGTCTCGTCCTTCTTCAGCTCAGTTTCCCGTTGTTCCAAAAGCTTCTCACGTTCCCGGATCACATGCTGCGCCTCATCATATTGCTGGATTACCAGAGGTAGTGCGATCGGTTTCTCGATCACATTTGTATTCTGAAAGATCCCGGCAAGTGAGTAATAATCGAGTTGCGGAATGGGATCAAATTTGTGATCGTGACACCGCGCGCAGGAAACCGTCAGTCCCAGAATCCCACGTGACAACGTATCGACTCGATCATCCAAGGTTTCGGACCTTGCCTGCGCGGTAGCTTCAGGATCACCACCGTCCGAAATGTACGTTGGCCCCAGGGCAAAAAATCCTGTAGCGACGGCGGCGTTATCGCCGTCGATCAGATCACCCGCAATCTGGAGACGCACGAATTCATTAAAGGGGAGATCGCGGTTGAGTGCGGCAATCACCCAGTCGCGATAACGCCACGCGTGTGGTTGCGCTTGATTGTCAAGAAACCCGCCGAACCCATCACTGTACCGAGCAACGTCCAGCCAATGGCGTCCCCAACGCTCGCCGTAATGCGGCGAATCAAGCAGCCGATCGACCAATTTTGCAAAAGCGTCCGGCTGCGAATCGCTTTCAAACGCATGCACTTCCTCTGGAGTGGGAGGCAACCCGGTCAGATCGAAGTAAGCCCGTCTAACGAGGACGCGACGATCGGCGCGCTGTGCTGGCTTCAGACCGGCCACTTCCAAACGTGACAGAATAAATCGATCGATGTCACTTTCAGGCCATGTTAAGTCCTTGACGTTTGGTGGAGACTCTTCTGCCAGCGGACGAAATGCCCAATGGTTTTGACGCAAAGCATCCCAGTCGCGGGGCAAGTCCGCAGTCATCACAACATGCTCTGACGTCGAAGCATCGGCAGGCCACGGGGCACCCATCTCCACCCATTTCTCAAGAGATGCAATCTCTTCGGGACGGAGCTTGCCCTTCGGAGGCATCTCACGTGACTCGTAGCGTATGGATTGGATCAGCAAGCTTTTGTCAGACGCCCCAGGGACAATCGCCGGTCCACTCTCACCGCCTGCAAGCAGGGCTTTCCGACTTTCAACCAGCAATCCACCTTCAACCTTCTCGGCGTCGGAACTATGACATTGGAAGCAGCGTTCGATCAATACAGGACGCACCTGCTTTTCAAAGAATTCGACCTGCTCAGGAGGAACCTCTGCCTCGTCGATCAGCGCGACAACAATACCGCTGCCGAACGCCGTTGCGGACACGAAGCCAAGGAGCATGAGTAGCCGATTCATCATCTGCATCGATTTCCGTTGTGAAGCATCACTCTCCGTCATTCCCACCTCGGAAGCCTACTTTGTAAGGACTTTGATCCGCAACCGTCGCGTAGGATCTCACGCTGTATTCATCGTAAAAATCCGGTCCCTATCGGCACCGCCGACTCTTCAAAACATCTTGCAAATGATTCGCGTTGTGTCGAGACGGACGAAAGATTTAGTGGAGGATAGACATTCTTGTCCGCCGCACGGCCATGCAGCACTATCGAAGCGCAGGTATTGTGACTTGTGAGTCGTGTCACAATGCTACGGTGGCTGGTGAATGTGTTGAACAGGACAGTCGGCGCTATAGGAATCGCTGCTTTGGACCGCGTCTAGGGAACTCGGCTCGCCGAAGTGGTGCTGCGTTCGGCATCGCGGTCACGAACCCGACGGCTGAGCGTCTTGAAAGAAGCGTTGCCCGCTCGTTCGCACCATTCGAAGGCGATTGCTTCCGCAGTCGTAATGATCACTCCTGCGTGAGCCATGCGTTGCAATGCCCATTGATGATCGTCGATATTTCGGCTGCCAACACAATCTGCAGGCACGAAGACTTGATATCCCATCTGGAAAAGTTCCAAAGCGGTTTGCTGCACACAGATATGCGTTTCAATGCCCGCCAGTACAATCTGCTCCACCTTGCAGCGCGAGTGCTTCAGTTCTGAGATAACCTCAGGAGTAAAGCTAAATCCAAACGCGCTGCTGGGACGGTGTTCGAGTGGCGGTATACGCATCACGGAGAGATTAGTCGTCAATGCCTCAGCCGCGCTGAACTTCAACTTTTCGAATGTCGTTACCGTCGCTGAATGGTTGCGGAGGAGTTCAACTGTCGGCCCCAGCCCTTTCGGGTATTGCTCGCTCACAAAAGTGGAGACGCGCAGCAAGGCGGCAGAATCCATCAGAAACCGAATCGATGCGGCGATCTTCTGATGATCCTGAATCACTGGCAGCAATCGTTCCTGAACATCAATCACGACGAACTGTGATAGCGGCACAGACAAGAGGGGTGATGGCAGACTTTTGCTCATTTGTTTTACGTCTATTGTGCTACTTTTTGGCGTGGAATCATCTCCGGCACCGTTTCATCGATTGTCGAGAGTCCCGTGACAAACTTCAGATCTTCCAACGTCTTTTCCGTTTCGACCACACTGCCCGCGACGGTGTCCACCTGCGATGAAATTGTTTCGGGATCGCCTAGCCTGATGCTCATTTCGGCCAAGGCGCGGATGCGAGTTTCCAGCCGCTGTTGTTCGGCACGGACAAGTTCGTAACTGTCGCGTGCCTGTTGAAAATTAGCCTGACGCTGCTCGCAGGCCTGCCGATTGTCCTGCAACGTGGCAATAATTCGATCACGTTGTGTGCCTACATCTCGCTCTTGTTCACGTGTGAGACGTTCCTTGAGTTGTTTCATCTCTTGCTGAATCTGTTCGATACCGGTCGTTTCAAAAAAACGGTTCAGTGAATATTCCGTATAGAGCAGCTTCAAATACAACCACAGTAGCCTGTCGAGGCCATTGACACGAAGTTGAGAGACAGTACCGTCTTCAGTCGCGTTGTTGGCGGCGTGATAGCCTCGACTGATCGAACGCAGTTCATCGCACTGAGTCAGCAGTTCTGCGAACCGTTTCTGCAGCGCGTGGGGCAGTGCGGCAAGCATCTTTCGCTTGCGATCATCGGTGACCGCTGCGTTTAGGGAACGCACGACTTCGTTTTCGCTAACATCCACGTACTGCTGGAAACGGGGGTGCGTCCCCACAATTCCAAGCCATGCGACTTCCGCAGCAATGACCAGCGGCAAGCCAATCTCAGGGCTTCCAGACAGCAAGGAAAATCCAATGCCGCCAACCAAGCCTAAGAGGTTCCACTGATTGCTGAATGCCTTGCGGATATAGCCTAACAGTTGCACGTGAACCCACATTCCTGAACAGTGTCGCGGACCAGAGTTTTTAATGCGAAAGATCGGCAAACGAACAAATCTAAGTCTGAAACCGATCGACTCGCATTCTAACCAACTCAGAAGCATTCGAGAAATCCGTCGCCATTCTATGTTTGAATGCTGTGGCAGCAAACATATTCGGAGTCCAATAACGAGCTAATTCAGAGCCGAAGACCGTGGACCGCTCGACCAAGCCGCAAGGGGATAGGTTTTTTAGCAATTTCTACCTCGCGTGGGTTCAAGTCCCGTGTCGCCGGAATCGCGACAACTTTGAGTTGTGGGCGATTCATCGCCCAATATTTATAAATCCGGCCGCCACAAAAGCTCTTACGAAAACTCGCGATTAGGAGTTGCCCCCCAGACGAATTCCCTGTCAATTATTTTTGAGTGTATCCTCAGGATCCAGCATTTCATCTTGAATCAGCATCTCGCGACGCGACATACGGTAGAATGCAATTCCGAAACAACTAAAGATGGTGGCCGGCATTCCAAGCATGAAAAGGATGCTGTACATGTAAGCGGTCGGTCTGCGTGAATCCGTTTCGTTAGCAGCCTTACAACTTGGGCAGGCTCCCGCCTGAGATTGCCAAGCATGAGGCACAGCACCTGCAGTTGCGACAAAAATTCCGGCAGCAAGTGTCAGGCGAAGCATAGATTTCATCAGTCAGACTCCTTAAACTATTGAGCCATGCTCAATGACACCAGTTCGTTCGGCCACGGCCAATGGTACAGCATCCCATAAATCACCACACCTGTGATCGACACAAACAACCAGATCGGCAGTGTGATTCTCGCAAGATAGCGATGTTCAGACCAGCGTTCTTTGAAGGCCAGATAAAAAACGCGAAGTGCGAGAATCGGCACCACGGCAGCCAAAATCACGTGGGGAATCAAAATGCTGAAATACACCCGCGTCGCGAAAACACTGCCGTCAAATCCACGTCCGCGATAGGTCGTAAACCGATACAGTACTTCGTGATACGTTAAATAACATACCAGAAATACCACGGAGGCAAAAAATGCCGCGAGCATCATGTTTCGATGCCGACGTTGATGCCCAGACTTGATGGCAGCTAAGCCCGACAATAACGACACAAGGGAGACAAAATTCAGCCCCGCATTGATCGTCGGCATGTGAGCGGCCCAGACAGGCAAAAGTGTGTCAATCCTCTCATTCCTCGCTTGCGGGGTCTCGCCTTTTACGGCATCGTCTACCGGGTTGCCACCAAGACTGCTCTCGTCTGCTGCCTCACTGGGAAGTGAGTCACCGTCGATTTCGCCCACCGGTTTCCCAACTGGCTCCAGAGCTTCGGTTTCTTTCACGGGGACGAGCGTCAGCGGCACAACAGGATTCTCAGCACTCGTTGCTGAGAACGAAAGGGATTGACCTGGTTTAGGGAACGCATCCTTGCCCTCAATGATCCGCCGAAGCTTCACCACATCTTCCGGAATCGTCATTACAAAGGAGCCTACCGGGACGCTGTCTTCATTGACAAGCACGGCCCGATTGGAATGGGCGACCTCCATGCCCGGCATTCGGAGATCACCCAAATTTGGCTGCACATATTGCGTAAATCCGCCGCGAATGAGTTCGTGCATTGCGGTTTCATCACCAGTAACAAACTTCCAGCGTTCGTGATCGGCCTGAAATGTCTCAGCATATTTTTTAAGCACGGCCGCGGTATCGTACGCAGGGTCAACACTAAATGAGACAAACAGAAAATCCAGATTCGACTTCGCTACAACGCGATGAAGTTCCGAAATGTCCCGGGTCATCAAAGGACACGGGCCAGCACATCGCGTGAAAATAAAATTCGCGAGCCAGCGTTTGCCCTTCATTTTGTCGCGACTGATCGTTCCCCCCATGCTTTCGGGAAACTCAAACACCGGAAGCTCACGGCTGGGAAAACTGAACATTACCGTTTTTTGCGTTGCCACAATTGGATGTTGTTCGCCTGCTGCGGCGTTGGTCTCGGAGACATCCGTTCCCAACCCGTTTGCTGGCGTTGCATCCTGCGAAATTTTCTGAACGACAACAGAATACAATGCTCCGAGCGTAAGCGTCCAGAGCACGAGCCCAGCCATGAATTTGCATCTTGACATCCCGTTCCTAAAGCGGCATCGGCCGCAATAGATGATTGTGAGGATCGTGCGCTGCATGCAATTTTGAGCCTGAAACAGAGAATTCCGCAAAATCTGACCGTCGCCAAGCCACCCGGCCTCTGCAGGATTCTAGCATCGAGTTTGCGACAGATTGGAGAGTCCCTGACACTCTCTCACTGTTCCCACGTTCAATCTCTGAAACGAGAAGTAAGCTTTTCACTATTTGCAAGCAAACGTGCGGTGATGGTTGATCTTCGGGAGATTAGGCGAGACAGTTACGCACGGCAGATACTTAGCAGCAATCCTGACGATAATTTTTGAGTTGAGCAGAGAGTGAACGATGGCTAACCAAATTCAGGTGGCGATGATTGGGCTGGGATTCGGGGCAGAGTTCATTTCAATTTATCAGGCTCATCCACAAGCAAACGTGGCAGCCATCTGCCGCCGTGATCCTGCGGAACTTAAGAAGTGCGGTGATCAGTTTGGAATTGAAAAACGCTACACTAGTTACGACGAGGTATTGGCAGACAAGAGCATCGACGCGGTGCATATTAATAGCCCAATTCCCGATCACGCATGGATGTCACTGAAAGCGTTGGATGCCGGCAAGCATGTGATGTGTACAGTTCCAATGGCGACTACGATTGACGACTGTCGACAGATTGTCGAAAAAGTCAAACAGACCGGCCTGAAGTACATGATGGCGGAAACCGTGGTTTACAGCCGTGAGTATCTGTTCATTAAAGAAATGTATAAAAACGGAGAACTCGGCGACATCCAGCATCTTGCCGCATCGCATCCGCAGGACATGGACGGTTGGCCCAGTTACTGGGAAAACATGATTCCCATGCACTATGCGACACATGTCGTCAGCCCTTGCCTCGGACTCGTTGATGGTCTGGCGGAATATGTAAGTTGCTTCGGTTCGGGCACCGTGCGCGACGATATCGCGAAGAAATCTGGGAACAAGTTTGCTGTTGAGACGTGTCATATCAAGATTCGGAATACAGATCTGACGGCCCATATCTGGCGATTTCTCTACGATGTAGCGCGGCAGTATCGTGAGAGCTTTGACGTCTACGGCACCAAAAAAAGTTTCGAATGGACTTTGGTGGAACACGAGCCGCATGTGATCCATACCGCAAAAAAACCGGAGCCTGAAATCGCAGAGAAAGTCACGATTCCCGACTTCGCGCATCTGTTGCCGGAACCGATTCGCAGATTTACTCAGCCTGCCGAAATTCATGACGCCGATCACCTGTCTTTCCTGCAGGGCGGTGGACACGGCGGCTCACACCCACATCTCGTGCATGAATTCGTGAGCGCTCTCGTAGAAGGTCGCGACCCGCGTCCCAACGCCATTACCAGTGCCAACTGGACCTGCGTCGGGATCTGTGCGCATGAGTCGGCCACTAAAGGCGGGCAGATCGTTAGGCTGCCGGAGTTTACGTTGGGTTAAGCTGGGATGCAATAAATCCTAAGCCAAAGGCCCTAGACTGCACCTGTCCTCGGAACACAGTCAGGCGTCTGCTTTCCGAATCGAATCAATCACGCCACACTTTGTCATCGTCTGGATCTTCGACTTACGTTTACAGATCGCGTTGCGATGTCTTCCGCTGAACAGTATCTCAAGCCCGAAGTGATTCAGAGCATCGCGCGGCTGGATCTGCGCGCAAAATTTATTGTCGAAGGATTGCTGTCCGGCCTGCATGCCAGCCCATTTCACGGATTCAGCGTGGAATTCAGCGAACATCGACGATACGAACCCGGAGACGACCCCAAAGATATCGACTGGCAGGTGTTCGCACGCACAGATCGGATCTACATCAAACGCTATCAGGCCGAAACAAATATCACCGGCTACCTGCTGATCGATTTGTCACGAAGCATGGCGTACACATACCGCCAGACGCTTACAAAATTTGACTACGCAATCTGTCTCGCGGCTGCGATTAGCTATCTCATGATTCATCAACAGGATCCTGTCGGGCTGATGACATTTGACGATGAACTCCGAGCCAGTCTGCCCGCACGCAGTCGGCGATCTCATCTGGGGGATATTCTGGCCGTACTTCAACGCTGCAAACCGACGGGAACAACAAATATTGGCGGCAACCTGCGCCGCATCGCATCAATGATTCGACAGCGGAGTCTGATGATGCTGATGTCAGATTTGCTCGCAGATCCTGACGAGATTATTGAAGCTCTCCGGATGCTGCGTTATCGTGGCCATGACGTCATTCTGTTTCACATTCTCGATGAAGCTGAGGTGACGTTTCCGTTTTCAGGCAGTGTGGATCTGTTGGAGCCAGAATCGCTGGATCACGAAATTGTGGACGCGGCTGGGATCCGGGCAGATTATCTTGCCGCTGTCGCTGAATTGCGGGAACGATTCCGGGCAACATGTGTCAGTATCGGAGCAGACTACGTTCCACTCGACACCAGTATGCCCTTCGACAAGGCGCTGGTGGAATTTTTAACCCAACGCCAGGCAAGGTTCTGACATCTTTCAAGGATCGACTAGGATGAAATTTATGTTCCGGGTTGCCACTTTTTTAGCGGTGACAGCTCTCATCAATGCTTACCATGAATGCTCTGCCGCATCAAAGGAACCGAATACCCTCGTGACTGCTCAATCTTCCGCTGCACCTGATACCCCACTCCCTGCAGACAATCCCTTTGCTGCTCCAAGTCCACTGACATTTCACACTCCAGCTTTCGATAAAATCCGCCTCGAACATTATCAGCCGGCATTCATGGCTGGTATGCAGCAGCAGCTCGCGGAAATGGATGCCATCGCGGGACAAAGTGACACCCCGACATTCGATAATACGATTGTCGAGCTGGAAAAATCGGGCGGCATTCTGACACGTGTGCGAAACGTGTTTTCAAACATGACTTCGGCGGAGAAAACAAAAGACCTGCAGAACATCGAAACTGAACTCGCTCCCTTGCAGGCGGCACATTCAGACAATATTTTGCTGAATCGCAAGCTATTTGCTCGGGTCGAAAAACTCTACGAAACCCGCGAGTCACTGGTACTTAACCAAGAACAACGTGAAGTTCTAAAGCAGCACTACGAAAGTTTTGTCCGTGCCGGTGCAAAATTGGATGAGGCCCAGCAAGCGCGAATTCGAAGCCTCAACGAGCAGCTTTCGAAGCTGGAGACGAAGTTCGAGGAGAACCTGCTGGCTCTGTCCGAAGAGCGATCGGTCTTCATCGAGCAAGTGTCCGAGCTAGACGGAATGAGCGAAGCAGACATCGCGGCAGCGGCCGAAGGTGCGAAGGCCCGCGGCAAGGATGGGCAGTACCTCCTCGAAATTACAAATACAACTCGGGTGCCAATTTTGTCATCGCTGAACAATCGCGAGACACGGCGACGCATTTGGGAGGCTTCCGCGAACCGAGGTTTAGGACGTGAGAGCGGCATCGACAATCGCCCCCTGATCTTGGAGATCGCTCAATTGCGAGCAGAACGCTCGAAGCTCTTGGGATTCGCAAGTCATGCGGCCTTCAAGTTACAAAATCAGATGGCGGAAGAACCCGCAGCCGCTCGGAAGATGCTGGCGGATCTGATTCCAGGAGTTCTGGAAAAAGTGCAGAAAGAAGCGCTCGATCTGAAAGCGATGATTACCGAAACCGGCGGCACGCATGAACTTGAACCATGGGATTGGGAATACTACACCGAAAAAGTCCGCAAGGCTCGCTTTGAAGTCGATGAAGCGGCTGTAAAGCCTTATTTCGAACTCGACAACGTGCTAAAAAACGGCGTTTTCTTCACGATGAACAAACTGTATGGCATTGAGTTTCGTGAACGCACGGATTTGCCGATTTACCATCCCGATGTGCGCGTCTTCGATGTTTTCGACAAGGATGGCACGCACTTCGCAATTTACTACGTTGACTTTTTCAAACGTGACACAAAACGTGGAGGCGCATGGATGAGCTCCTTTGTGGATCAGTCTCACCTCCTGCACGAGAAGCCAGTCATTGTCAATGTGCTGAATATCCCCAAACCGGCCGCGGGGGAACCGGCACTCATTAGCTTTGATAATGTGACGACGATGTTTCACGAAATGGGCCACGCCTTGCACGGCATGTTTTCTGACGTGACCTATCCGTCCGTCTCTGGCACAGCGACTCCGCGGGATTTTGTCGAGTTTCCATCCACCTTCGAAGAAGACTGGGCAATTCAACCTGCCGTATTAAGCAACTACGCGAAGCACTATAAAACAGGAGAACCGATTCCAAAAGAACTTCTCCACAAGGTCATTCTGGCAACTAAATTCAATCAGGGCTTTGACACGTTGGAGTATCTCGCAGCAGCCCTTTTGGATCTTGAATGGCATACGCTCACATCGGAAGACATCCCTGCTGATGCGGAAAAATTCGAATCTGCCGCGCTGCAGAAGTACGGGATTGATTTCGCTCCCGTGCCACCCCGTTATCGAACGGCTTATTTTGCGCATATTTGGTCCGGCGGCTATTCCAGCAGTTACTACGCTTATCTGTGGAGTGAAGTCCTTGCTGCTGACGCCTTCGCGTATCTGCAAGAGCATGGCGGATTAACACGCAAAAACGGCCAGCGTTTCCGCGACACCATCCTCTCCGTCGGTGGCAGCCGGGAACCCATGGAAGCCTACAAGGAATTTCGGGGAAGCGCACCGACCGTTGAAGCGCTGCTCAAACGGCGTGGCTTGAAGTAATCGGAGGTAATGTGTCGATTGGTTTGCCCTTTTTTGTTTCTGTTGAATTGGCACGCCGCCGACCCGGAGGTGCATTGACGTTCGAAACGTAAGCAAGTCAAGCTTGACGAGCGGCATGCGATCGTCAGTCGCCCACCCGAAATTCGCTCTTGCATGATGGTATGTTAGCCAAGCACATCTGCCTGCTGTCTGCATGACACTAAGTCTCGCCTCATGGTGGCAGAATTCATAGCCGCCGAGATGCGGCGTGATAAGATCCGACCTCGGCGGATGTTTTTATATTTCAATGCCATGGTTAAACTTCCATCAGGGCAATGTGCGATTGAGAACAGTTATTCGATGCGGACAGAAAAATTGGGGGACAGCCGACTCACTGCGAAAAAGATTGAGTGGTGCACGATGTGGCGGATTGCTGATAAGCTCACTGACGGGCAATTGCTTTGCGTTTTGAAGGTTGACTGTGGACGACGCTAAACGAGACGTATTATATAAGCACTGTGCAACCACAGTTCGAAGTCTGCTTGCTGCGTTGACGCAACTCGAACGTGAGGCTGTGTTGTTGCAGCCTGCGGCGTTAGCGGAACGGGAATGGTTTGAACTGCTACGCCAAAAGTTGATTCCCCAACTTGGAGAACAAGCGTTTCTGGTCGTTGCTGTTGTCGGTGGAACAAACATCGGCAAGAGTGTCATTTTCAACCATCTGGCGGGATCGCGTGCCAGCGCCACCAGTCCATTGGCGTCAGGGACAAAACATGCAACCTGCCTTGTGCCCGAAGGATTCAACGCGCAACATGATCTGCAATCCGTCTTTCCCGATTTTGAACTGCACGAATGGTCGGACGCATCTCTGGCGTTAGAAGAATCTGAGACACATCGATTGTTTTGGCGTGTGGCCAAACAACTACCGCCTTCATTGCTGGTATTGGACACGCCAGACATTGACAGTGATGCGCGCGTCAACTGGGTGCGTGCGGATGCCGTGCGTCGTGCGGCCGATGTGTTGATTGCCGTGTTGACTCAACAAAAATACAACGACGCCGCTGTGAAGGAATTTTTTCGCAAAGCAGGTGCTGAAGACAAAGCTGTCCTCGTCGTTTTTAATCAGTGTCTCCTTCCAGAAGACGAACCGTATTGGCCAATCTGGCTGGACACATTTTGCCGCGAAACTCAAATTCAGCCTGATGCCATCTATCTGACGCCCAACGATCGCCGAGCGGCCGAAGATCTGCGGCTGCCATTTTTCGAGCGACAGATTGCGAAGGGTGATGCCAAGCAGACACAACCCGCACCTGACAACACGTCACGTGATCTCGCTGCTGATCTGGCGAAGCTGCGGTTTCCCGAAATCCGAATGAGAACTTTACTCGGTTCATTGCATGAGTTGACGCACCCGCAGCGCGGCATTCCGGCCTATCTCCGCGAACTACGGATGGCCAGCGAGGATCTAAGTCGCATTGCCACGCGGCTAACAACGGAGAGTGTGGTGCAGGTTCGCACCTGGCCATCTCCGGGAAATTCTCTGCTGGTCTCGGAAATTCGACAGTGGTGGCACGCCCATCAGGAAGGATGGGCACGCACGATTAATTCGGCCTACAGTACCGTTGGGAGCGGACTGCTGTGGCCAATCCGAGCGGCACGGCGCGCCTTGCAAGGCGAACCACTGCCGCCCATGGAAGATTATCGCAGACGTGAATGGCTCGCAGTGCTGGGGGTTGTCGAAGAAATATTCGACAAGCTGCAATGGATGGCAGATTCCGGAAATGACGTTATTCGACCACGCATCGAAGCTGTCTTGCAGGGTGAGGCCCGGTCCCGGCTCTTGACGTTACTGCGGCAAAAGCACGATGCCCTCGATTTCGAAGCAGAGCTAAAATCTGTCATCGAGCAGGAAATGCAGAATCTGCGAGAGACGAAGCCAGACCTCTTTGGAATGTATCGCCAACTCAACAATGTTTCTGCGGCCGTGCGCCCCATGACCAGCGTTATCCTATTTTCAATAGGTTTCGGGCCTGCCGGTGAAATCGTGGCACCGTTTCTGGGGCATGCGGCAGCATCTGCAGCGATCCATGTGTTTGCGGATGTTGCTGGCGGAGCCACGGCTGCACTGGCAGGTGAAGCAGCGGTGTCTAGTGCGGCAAGCTCGGGAACGAGTATGCTGCAGGCATGGTTCCATCGGTTACATTCAGCGTTTACCGCACGAAGGGCGAGTTGGCTAACCCAGTTGATTCATTCCGAGTTGCTCGGCACGCTGCCAGAAGATCTGAATGCGGCCACGAGTCTGGCGAAGTCAGCAGCGTTTATCGAGGTTCAGAAATGCGTATTGAAAATAGAAGGATTGTTGTAACTCGCTCGTTCCCTGTTTACCGCCCCGTCCGCGGATCCCGGTGGATTGTCGCCAGATTCGCAAGAATTCAGATGTGTCGCTCATTCATAGCTGAATTCTGACGAATCCAGCATCAACGAAACATCTCAAACAAACCCGCGCAAAGTCTAACGCGGGGCCGCATCCCAAACCGTCCGCAAAGGGCATCGTCCATGTCACTAACACCTGAACTCCAGCAACTCACGATCCTTGCCGAGATCGATGATCTGGTGCGCGACATCCGCCGTTGGCTTAACGATGCGCCGCCATGGGCACCCGCGCGGAGGAATCGGTCGTTGGTTTCGAAGATTCTAGATCGCGTAACTTGCTTGCGAATTCGCCTCGAGTCGCCGCTAGTTGTCGCAACCTTTGGAGGTACGGGCACCGGCAAGAGCACGCTCGTCAACGCCTTGATCGGGCAGGAGGCATCGAACTCCGGACGACAACGTCCCACGACGACCGTGCCCATTCTGCTGGTACATCCAGATATTGAAACCACTGCACTCGGTTTAGATCTCAGCCAGTTTCATGTGAAGAAAATTGATGCTCCCGTGTTACGGGATTTGATTATCATTGACTGTCCAGATCCTGACACCAGCGAAGCAGCCGAATTCGGCAGCAATCTTGCGAGACTGCGGGCAATTTTGCCTCAATGTGATGTGTTGCTTTACGTTTCGACACAACAAAAATACCGCAGTGCAAGAATTACTGAAGAACTAACGGATGCGGCAGCTGGCTGCCGTCTCGTATTTGTCCAGACTCATGCAGCACAGGATTCTGACGTCCGTGAAGACTGGCGGAAGAGCCTGGCGCCGGAATATCAGGTTCCCGATATGTTTTTTGTGGATTCGCGACGAGCGTTGACAGAGCAGGCACAGGGACAACGTCCGTCCGGGGACTTCGGTCGCCTCCTCGAACTGCTGACCAACCAATTGGGAACGTCACGGCGCGTGGCTATTCGCCGTGCAAATCTCATTGATCTTTTAGAAGAAGCGTTAAACGTTTGCCGCGCGAACTATGATCGTGAATTGCCTGAGATCACGAAACTGCAAGAAATTCTGGATCAACAGCGGAAAAAACTCCGCGACACGCTGACGAATCAGTTGCGTGATGAATTGTTGGTGAACCGAAATCTGTGGGAACGCCGACTACTGAGCGCAGTCACAAACATCTGGGGTTTCAGCCCGTTCTCAGCGGTGCTCCGACTGTACAATGGGTTGGGAGCGTTTATTGCCTCATTCAGTCTGTTCCGCGCTCGTTCCTCAGCTCAAATGGCGTTGATCGGAGCAGTTCAAGGTGCAAGATGGCTCAAGTCACGAGTCGAAGAGCAGGGAGCGGACTCATCGCTGGAACGACTAGCGTCTTGTGGAATCACGGATCAGCAACTCCAGGAATCGCGGATGGTTGTGTCGGGTTATGTGCATGCAGCCGGCATCGATGCAGAACAATTCGCCGATCGTCGTGAGCTGCATCATTTGCGTCATCAGGCGGCGACAGTGGAAGGTCAGTTCCTCGGAGATGCGCGACGTGACATCGACGAACTGATCGAACATCTGGCCCTCCAGAACTGCTCGGCTATGACCAGATATCGCTACGAAATGTTGTTACTCCTGTACCTCGGATTCCTCATCGGGCGAATCGGGCACAATTTTTTCTGGAGTTCGTTCCTCGCCCCAATCTTAGGGCAGGCTGATCATCCTGAGCCTTTGCTGACTGTAGATTTTTATATCCCGGCAATCATTTTCCTCGTCATGTGGTCCGCGATATTGGTGCTGAGCTATACGTGGCGTTTGCGCCGTGGACTCTCAACGAAAATCCATAAACTCGCGCAGTCCATGGTCGTGACACGAATTTCTGAAGGGCTATTTCCAGCGCTTGATCATGTTTGTCAGAGCGTCATTAGTGACGATCATCGGCTGACAGAATTGCGGGAGCGAACCTCCCGCTTTCGCCGGGAACTTGCTGACGCCGTTGGGTTTCTAGGCGGCCAACTTAGATGACAGTTGTCAGAGTCGGGTCACAACGCCATTGCGCTGTGGATCAAGGTTTGCAGATAATGAACAGCTTTTGACGGCTGCCTTGTACCGTCGTCAAGACGAATGCCGTGCGGGCAGAATTGGTAGTGCGAGCTTGATTGTGGGCCCGTGACGGTGTCGCTGCGGAGCGTTCGTTGTGGGATTCGCGAGGCACTTTAACAGTGCTCGTCGTGTCTCTGTCATTCAAATCTACTGCCCACTCAAAGATTGGTCTCGCAAAGCACTGTCGAAATCGGTGTCGCGGGTTGACTCAAGACCACCGGAAAGGACATATCCATCGATCATGGCTGCTGCCCGGGCGAGGTCAACTTGGGCAGCGACGTACGCGATGTTGGAATCAAAATACGTACGCCGCACAATCAGTACTTGCAGGAAATCAAACTCCCCTACCACATAAGCAGACTCTGTCAGTTCAAGGGTCTCTTGAGCACGAGGAAGAATCTCCTGTTCATATTGCAACACAGTTGCGGCAGACACTTCGAAGTGACTCCGGGCTTCAGCAAACCGTGATTGAATTGCGTTTTCAGTGCGGCGGATGTCCTGCGATGCCCGACAGAACTCCGCATGTGCAGCCGCAATATTTCCCTGATTTTTGTTGTGGATGGGAACAGGCAAGCTAAGCTGCGTGTTAATCATGCCGGATCCGGTACCGTTGTCGTGCCCGGCACCGAGCATCAATGACAGATTTGGGATTGCTTGAGCCTGTTGACGATCCAGATTTGCGCGAGCCCTTGCACATCTCGCACGGGCTCCCTGAAGTTCAGGGCTAGACGAAAGGATCTGCCCCTGAATCGCATTCCAATCGCGATCGGCAGTCGCGACGGACAGTTTTCCATCTAGTGTGCCCGGCTCTAAATTCGGCATGCCGGAGACTGCCATAAGTTGCGTCCACGATCCTCGAAACGCAGCATCGGCGTTGCGGCGTTGCAATTGAACTTCTTTCAGTTGAATCTCTGCCTGAAGGACTTCCGGCCGAGTCCCCTCTTTGGCACGCATCCGCGACTCGGCCACCCCAACACCTTTTTCCGCGACTGTCTCAAACGCGATTGCCAACTCTTTTCGCCGCTGAGCAGCAAGCGCTTCGTAGAATCGTTGACGCACATCGGTCAACACCCGTTTACGTTGTGTTTCAACTTCCCAAAGCTGTGACTGAATCTCCTGATTAAGCACCGACTGATTCTTCCTCAGTTTGTCGCCCATTACGATGTCTTGTTCGATGTACGCAAGATGCTGATCCGTTCCGGCGTCGGCCAACTGTTGCCCTTGGTAGCCCAGTATGGGGTTCGGCTTTCGCCCCACCTGATTGCGATAGCCGAAAGCTTTCTGTGCCGATGCTGATGCCTCTAGAATGGCTGGGTTCTGTTGCAACGCAGTAGCTTCCAAGGCAGCGAGTGACCACCTGACTGACTCGGTACTTGACGACGATTGAGCGTTGTGAGCGCCTTCCTCGGGGGGAGTGACGGGCAATACGTCACTGCCTTGTTGCTCCTCAAACCCCACCGGCAGAATACGGTCAGCAGGCAGGTTTTCACTGCTCTCAGATTCCACAGATTTACATGTGGAGTCATTCCATGTTTGAGGGGACTTCGAAGTCGGCACCACAGTCACATTTCGACTGGTCGTTGATTCCATAGTCAAGGCTGGACGATAAGACGGCGGTACGCGCGACCGCGATGTTGAACATCCGGACACAAATACCACCACGGCAAGACACACTGCCGGAAGCGTTCCCTGCATAGCTACCGTCAGGATCAGCGTTTGAGTTGTTCCGAAACGGTACCGAATCATGGGGCAATTCCATCCGTGGTAGAGGGCGCATTGAAGACGGACTACAGCCAATCCCCCATTCAGATTCATCGGACAAATCGAAACTAGCCATACAATTGGACTAACGAAATCTCAGTTTTTACGCTTTTTTTGTCAGGAGAATCGTCAGAGACCGTACAAACGCCCCCAATCCTCGCTTCGTGAAATCGCCAGAAGTCAGGAGACTTGTGTGAGACAATTGGCGAGCGGCATGCCTCAGCTTGCCGGTATAAAAACGAGGCACGATGAGGGCTCACGCCGCTTCGCTCGGCGGACTCATTGCTGGCCGCGTGGAAGGATAACTGGCAGCAGTTACCCCTAAATGGAAACCATCTGCAGCGAAACTTGACGAGTGCGACTGGTCAAAGTCAGGTTACAGGGCAGTCCGAGTGCGTGCTTCGAGGAATTCACATTAAACTCAACCACATCCAGCAGTTTCTCCGTAAACTGTGCTGCAACGGTGAATGTCTTGATTGCGTGCGGTTGCAAGCCGTTGGCAAGCCAAACCCGCAAGATTGTGCCTTTCTTGACACCCACCGCTTTAGCCATGTTGCCTCCCCAACATTGGGTCGCAATGGCGAGTGATTCCAATGTCGGCCGCCTTACACTCAACATAACTTTAGACTTACTGGGCATTGACCGGAATAGCCAAACGAATGAGCCGCGGATCATTTCCGCCAACAAGGACTTCGAGGTTATCCGGAGCGTATGCGACGGAATAGCCTGCCGACAAAGGCAACTGAACGTGATAACGAAGTTGTCCATTCGTGGAATCCCACAGGCATACGTGTGACGATCCATCGATCGTTGCCATGCGGTTTCCAGCAAGACTGTTTGAAATCCCGACAATGCTTTGAGCGTGCCCGATCCCGCTTCTGGCCAACACGAGGTCTTTCGGATTCCAAGCATTCCATGCGCGACCGACTCCAGCCGCAAATACTACCGAACCATCGTTCTGGATGGAGACAGTATTGATCCCTTTCAGCGTGGGGTCAGCGATTGTCTGAGTCTGCTTCCCGATCAGATCCCAAAAGCGGATCGAGCCGTCAAGGCTCCCGCTGACCAATGTGTCCCCTTGTTTGCTGAAAACGACTGATTTCACTGCGGCCGTATGACCTTCACATGTCGCCTTGAGTTCTCCGGTTACGCCATCCCGGATTTGAATTTTTCGGTCACTGCCAGCGATTGCCAACAGTTTGCCATCAGGGCTAAAATCCGCGCGATAAACAATGCCCGACGGCACTTCGAAAGTCCGTCGAGGAATCGATGAAGCGGCGAGCCAGCGTTTGATCGTTCTGTCTTTCGAAAGACTAAACAACTGACGATCGTCATCCGGGACTGCGAGGCCGACGATCACGTCGGTGTGCCCGCTGGCCGTTTGCGTCAATGTCCATGCCGACTGTCCGTTGACGATGCTCAAACCACACATCCTCAGGATGTGATCGTTCCCTGAGACGATGAGTTTGCGTCCGCCCTGAACGATAGCCACACAAGTCAGCGGTACCGGACAATCCCACGTAGTCTCTGTGCCGGCTGCAAGGTCCCACACGTGAACTTTTTGGTTCTCGCATCCGACAGCGAGATGATGTCCATCCTCGCTGAGACTCAGGGCGCGAACTGGCCCTGACCCGGTCCATTGCTTGTCGGACTGCATCGTCGCGACTGATCGGCGCTGCACAACTGGGCTACCGTCAGAAGTAAAGAATGACTGGCCCTCAGGTGAAAACTGGATGTGCAACACGGGCTTGTCGCCAATCGATACTAACGCGGTAACGGCCGGAGTCCAACGCTTCACAGTCCTGTCTGCACCGCTGGAAATCACGGTGGATCCATCGCTGGACATGGCCGAGGACAACACGGCCCCGGCATGACCGACGAGCCGTTCTGTTTGTTTGCCGGTCATACCATCCCATACGTAAACGGATCCGTCTTCGCCCGCCGTTGAGTAGGCACTCCCCGTTTGATTGGTTGCCACGCCCCGCAGATTCACAGTTCCCGTGACTGTCAGCACCGGTGCTGCAGCCTGGACGGCATTGTCTCCGTTGTCAGCCGGAAGATCCCAGACTATGAAACGTTTGTCGTCGGTTGTCACCGACATCTTTTTCCCATCACCTGTCACAGCCACGCTGTTGATAGGTGAATTGACTGGCGCCCAAACGCCAAGCTCTTTGCCCGACGTGGCATTCCATAACCGCGTCGTCTGATCGATTCCGGCCGACAGGAAGCGGTTGCCGTCCGGTGTCCACTGGACAGCTGTCACACTGCCCGTATGCCCTTTAAAAACGCGTTTGAGGCTTCGACTGAAAAGGTATCCATTGTTGTCAGCGCCGGCGCCAGCGATGAGCGGCAAGTTCATGCCAACCGCCAAATCACCTGTAACCGCAGGAGCAATGATTTCCTCAAGAAGCGAACCATCGTCGCCAGAATACACCCGGATTTTCTTATCAACGCACGAGATCGCCCAATGCCCGTCGGACGTAGCGGCTAAACCCATCACCGCTGCTGGCGTGGTCAGTGTCCGGACAGCTATGCCGTCCGCGAGGTTCCAGATAAGGACAGTCGCTTGGGAAAACAATGGATCGCCGCCTGACGCCACTTGCGTGCCGTTCGCGCGAACGGCGACGAAACGCAGTGCTGTTCCACTGCCGGAAAACGGACGGATCAGTTCGCCCTTCGTGTTCCAGAGTTTCGCGGTCTTGTCTTCACCGCACGTCACAAGATGGCTCCCATCAGGAGTCAGAGCCAAGTCATGAACTTTGACTTCATCGCCGAGCATGATACTTTCGGCAGAGATCGAACTGAAAGTCAGATTACCGTCCACTCCCCCCGTCACAAAACCTTGAAGAGAAGGCGTCAGGCGGACGGCTTTGAGGGCAGCCTTTGCGGCGGGGAAACGCTGCAACTCACGCCCTGTCGTGGTGTCCCAAATACGCACAATCAGATCTTCGCCGGTCGTCGCGATCCGCTTTGAGTGCGATACAAAGTCAGAAGCTGTGATCGGCGAAGCCTGAGTCAGCACTTTGACTTCACCGGACGCGGCCGTCCAAATCCGCAATGTCTTGTCGAGACTACTGGAGACAATCGTCGTCGAATCGGCAGAAACGGTGACTCCGGTCACTTGTCCCTGATGCCCAGAATAAGTCTGAGCTTGGACGCCGTCGGCGACATTCCAGCGGCGCACAGACGCATCCGCCCCACCGCTGATCACACTCGCACCATCCGGTGTAAACGCCACGGCAAGCACTGCCCCCGCATGTCCAGCCAAGACGCGGGGCATCTCATCGCCTTTCCACAACTTCACCGCTCCGTCGGAACCTGCGGTTGCCAGTTCACCGCTCTGCGGATGAATGGCGATGGCATGGATGGCTCCGGAATGGCCCATTTGCTGCTGCTGTTTTTCAACGCCGTCCGGGAACAACCAACTCTGCCATTTGCCTGTGCTTGTACCCGTTACTAGCAGCTTGTCGTCCGCACTGATTGCTAGCGATGTCACTGGACCTGTGGTGCTCTTCCAACTAAGAATCTGCTCGTGGTTCTCAAGATTGTAGACGCGAATAAATTCGTCGAGGCCGGCCGCGATCAGCTGCTTTCCATCGTGAGTAACGGCGAGTGCCGAAATCGCCTGCTCATGGGACTTCAAGGTTGTCTGAGTCGGAGTTGGTAATGTCCAAATCTTTACCGTGCCATCCGCGCCTGAAGATGCCACTCGTTCGCCGTCACCGAGGAAGTGCAATCCCGTGACGGCCCCCAAGTGGGCGCCCAAAGTGGAAATCATGGCTCCCTGATCCATATTTCGAATCTGGATCTCACCTGCCAGATCGCCAACACCCAGTAACTTTCCGTTCGACGACAGCGAAAGTGATTGAATCGGCTGAGGAAAATCTTGCACGGCAAATTTTGGCTGCCCATCACGCACCGTACTGACACGAACTGTTTTGTCGAGACTGCCGGTCACCAGCAACTCTCCATCTAAAGTCAACGCAACAGCCGCCACTGGTTGACTATGGCCGCGAACTGGTGCCATGGTCGCAGGAACTTCCCAAAGTCGCACAGACCCGTCGAGGCCGCTGCTGAGCACGAGTGAATTTGACGGATGAAAGCTCAGGTCGTTGACGGCCCCGGTATGACCCGCAAGCACTGGGCCGGGCATGCCATCAACCGTTTTCCACAACTGGATCGTGCCGAGTTCCGCACCAGATGCCGCCCATGCGCCATCATGCGATAGGCCGGCGGAAAAAATACGCCCGACTTGTCCAGACAGGGTCCGCACCGGCTGGCCGTCACTCAATTGCGAAATCTGGAGGATCTGATCGTATCCCCCGCTAATCACAAATCTGTTGTCACCAGAAATCGCGACGATCGGAACCGCATCATTGTGCCCCGAGAGATTCTGTCCTGGTTTTGGAGGCCAGTTGACCCGGCGAATCGCTCCATCCAAACCGCCGAGAACAAGCTGAGATCCCGCGGCTGGAACTCCCAGACTGGCCGATGGGCTCGCGTACACCACGCCACCCAGTTGAGCGTTATCGACGTTCCAGTCTCGCAGTGTTCCGTCTGCAGACGCGCCGATGACTGACTTCGTGGCCTGCATCCAGCCAACTCCAACCAACGGCGATGTCGCTCCTGCGTAATTGCGTACAAGGCGTCCTGCCACGGGATCCCACAAACTGATGACATTCGATTCATCGCCGCTTAACAGCGTTGTGCCGTCACGCGAAATCGCGATAGTTGTCGGAACACCAGGAACGCCAGTAAAATCCAAAAGGGGACGGGGGATCGGAACGTCCGAGACGACGATCTGTTTTCCGGTACCAGCCGTAATGATCTGCTGTCCATCCGGTGAAACTGCAAGAGTCAAAATTGCACCATCATGCCACACGCCACTTGACAGAAGTTGCCCTGTCGCACGTGACCACGTTTTGAGTGTACCCGAGGTGTCCCCACTGAACAACATCTTCCCGTCCGGTGAATAGCCGACGGCGTGAATCGGTGACGAGTGTCCTGCGAGATATTGAATGGGACTCGGAGGGACAGTTTGTGCCAGCACACAACTTGCGGTCAGCGAAGTCACTCCAGAGATGAACCACAACCAGCATCGCCTTGGGATCGTCTGGATTGACATTAATGCTTGGCCTCTCGGAACGGAGTCAACACGAGAACACAGCCGGTCATGGCTACTGAACGGCAACTCATACAACGTCGCAGCCCGCAAATTTTAATGAAGTGTTGCAGTTGTCCACAACATAATACCCATAAATTGTTCCCAAACAAGCGTTGATTCCACCGAGGCCCGAATGGCAATTAAACTCAACTCCCATCAGTGCAGCGGCAGACGGTTGAGTGTGAGTTTTAAATACCGCTCGCGTTCTTATCCTCCACGCGGCCACAAATGAGTCCGCCGAGCGGAGCGGCGTGAGCCCTCATCGTACCACGTTTTTGTACCGGCAAGCTGACGCATGCCGCTCTCCAATTGTCGCACTCATTACAGCGCGGAGTCTAGTTCCAAATCTTTGCCGTAGGTGTGCCGTGGGGGGAGCTGTCTCGACCGAAAAGGCGTCTCGGGAAAATCGCCGTTTGTGTCTCGAGCTGGTAGCAGGCCCACACCACCGTCACGACAACATTGAACAGGTTACCAACAACGGCGAATGTCTTACAGGGCCCTTATTTCTTCGCATATGGAACAAGCATTGGCCGCTAGTCTCTGTCTCCGTGCTTGACTACAATCCCGCCTGCTGAAACACGCGGCGGCAGGCGAGACAACTTACCGGCTCGCTATTTTTCTGAAGGGGGGGAGATTTGCTCGATGACCGTTCGAACTCGATTTGCGCCTAGTCCCACCGGATACATGCATATTGGTGGGATGCGTACGGCGTTATTTAACTGGCTCTGGGCTCGCCACAATCATGGTCAGTTTATTCTGCGAATCGATGATACCGATGAACAACGGAATCTGCAGGAAGCGTTGGGACCGATTCTAGATGCGTTTCGCTGGCTGGGACTTGACTGGGACGAGGGCCCGGAGATCGGAGGGCATCATGGACCATATTTTCAATCACAGCGGCGTCATTTGTACGATGCGGCACTTCGCCAGCTTTTGGACGCCGGCAGTGCCTATCGCGACTTTGAATTGCCAGTCGATACACAGGCTCAGCGTGAAGCAGCCGAGAAGGATAAAAGCGTCTACATTAGCAGCCGCGCGTCGCTCCAACTGACAGCAGCTCAGGTGGCCACGTACCTCGCCGATGGGCGTTCATGCGTCATCCGACTGTTGATTCCTCGCAACGAGAAAGTTGTGATGAACGATCACATCCGGGGCACGGTCGAATTCGATTGCGGTCTGATGCCGGACCCTGTTATCGCCCGAAACGACGGATCACCGCTCTACAACTTCGCCACAGTCGTAGATGACGCGGAAATGGAAATCACGCACGTTATTCGCGCTGAAGAACATCTTTCGAATACGCCGATCCAGATTCTGCTACACCGCGCGTTGGGAAATAGAACACCGGAATGGGCGCATGTGCCTTACGTCGCATCTCCCGGCAGCAAGGAGAAAATGAGCAAGCGCAAGATTGATAAATACCGTACCAGCCCGCAGTTTCAAAAATTATTCGAACTAGCTGACCAAGTGCTGAGCCGCATTGGGATCGATTCAAAACCGAATGCGTTGTCGCCGGTGATGGTGGCGTATTATCGCCAAGTTGGTTTTCTGCCCGCTGGCGTCTTGAATGCACTTGTGCGCCTGGGTTGGTCGCTCGACGATCAAACAGAATTTTTGTCACTGACGGAGATGAAACAGAAATTCACACTGGATCGCGTCATTAAGAGCGCCGCTGGTTTAGATCCGGACAAGCTCTTGAGTTTTCAGTCGCATTGGATGAGTGAACTACCCGCGAAGGAGAAGCTCTCAGGGTGTCTGTGGATGCTAAAACAGGCCCATTTGATTCACGATGAAGACGATCAAGAGACACAGGCAAAAGTGGCCCGTGTCATCGAACTAGCCGCTGATCGTCTGCGTGTCTTTGGCGATATCTTCCAGTTAGATGAATTTTTCGTGGCTGACGACGAACTCAAGCTTGACGATAAAAATTTCCAGAAACGCGTCGTAAAATCGGAGCACGCCGTTGTGCTGCTCCACGACCTGCGGGGGCGACTAAGTGATCTCGCAATCTTTACCGCAGAGCCACTGCACGAGCTCTTGCAGTCATTTGCGGCCGAAAAACAGGTGAAAATCGGCGATCTATTTCCAACTCTGCGTTTGTGCGTTACCGGCAAAGTTCAGGGTGCGGACTTGTTTGGGTCACTTGAACTCCTCGGTAAGACCTGTGTGCTCAGCAGACTTCAGCGTGCCATCGGACACGCTGAATCACAGCGCATGATCTAGTCTTTGTCAGATTGTTACCGCGTCGTGATTTCTGACACGGCACGGTTAACAGCTCACGCCGATCGGCTTAAGATGCTGGGTTGATAGATCAGCACGGTGGCAATTGATAGAAAGTAAATTCATGCCAATCGAGATTCGTTGTCAGTGCGGAAAGAAACTGAAGGCGCCTGATAAACTTGCCGGACGCATGGTGAATTGTCCCGGATGCGATGCAAAAATTCATGTTCCATCGCTCATCGCACCAGACGACGATGACTACGACGATGAAGCAATTCAGATGCCATTGCCTTTCGCTGCCAAATCCGCGTTTGGGACCCCGCCTCAATTTTCGACACCAAGGGGCAACCCACAAGCCACACGGGATGATCAACGCTATTCGCTTCGCGAGTTCGTAGAAGAAACTGGACAAAAGGACCATGGGGAGGGTTTCTTCGAGCTGGAGAGTCCCTACATGCTGGAGGTCAATCTCAACGGCATGGTCTGGACAAAAATGGGCTCAATGATCGCCTATGTCGGCAACATCAAGTTTGTCCGCGAAGGAATTCTCGAAAACGGACTCGGTAAATTTCTTAAGAAAGCTGTCACTGGTGAAGGCACCAAACTGACAAAGGCGGAAGGCCAGGGACGCCTGTATCTGGCAGATTCAGGCAAACGTATCAGTATCCTCCAGCTGCACAATGAATCGATCTTCGTGAACGGCAATGATTTGCTGGCTTTGCAAGAAGATATTCAGTGGGACATCAACATGATGTACAGCATCGCTGGCATGATGGCTGGTGGGCTGTTCAATGTGAAACTCACTGGTACCGGGATGATCGCCATTACATCACATTTCCAGCCGATGACACTCCGCGTGACACCAGACCAACCTGTCACCACCGACCCCAACGCCACGATCGCGTGGTCTGGCAATCTTACACCGGAATTCAAAAAAGATATCTCACTCAAGACGTTCTTTGGACGCGGCAGTGGTGAATCGATCCAGATGTTTTTTCGAGGCAACGGATTCGTGGTCGTACAACCGTATGAAGAAGTTTATTTTCAGAAGACGTAGCTGGTGAAGTTTGCAGCATGTCTCGTTCTGCAATTCCGATTTGCCATGGAACACTATCTCTCAATTGAACCGAAAAGGCGGCATCATGCTCTCAGTCTTCTGCTCACCAAGCCGCTACATCCAAGGAAAAAATGCCACCGCCGTCCTAGGCACGGAAATGTTTGGCATGGGATTAAACGGCCCTGCTTTAATTGTCGCCAGTCGGTCGCCCATTCGCTTGTTGTCTGAGACTTGGAAACACACCCTAGCTGAAGCCGGGATAGCCTATGCCGTGCATGAGTTCTGCGGCGAATGTTCCATGGCCGAGATCGAGCGAATCAAGCAGATCGCAAAGCAACACAAATCCCAGGTTATCATCGGAGCCGGTGGTGGCAAAGTTCTCGATGCCGCGCGTGCTGTTGCTGCCGATCTAGGTTTGCCCATCGTCAATTGCCCAACCGTAGCCTCCAGCGATTCGCCATGCAGTGCGTTGTCGGTGATTTATTCCGACGACGGAATTGCTCTCCGAAGTCAGTTTCATCGCAAGAACGCGGACTTGGTATTAGTGGACACCCAACTTATTGCCCAAAGTCCGCCGCGACTCTTAGTGGCTGGAATGGGTGATGCGTTAGCAACGTGGTTCGAGGCCAAAACCTGCGCCGACGGGGGTATCAAGAATCTTCGCGGAGGACTATCGACGCAGGCTGCGTTGACTTTGGCTAAACTCTGCTACCGCACATTGTTGGCTGATGGCGCTGATGCCCTGCGATCGGTACACTCCAAAGTCGTAACCCCGGCCCTAGAACGACTCGTCGAAGCAAATACGCTGCTGTCAGGGCTGGGGTTCGAGTCCTCGGGTCTCGCAGCAGCCCATGCTGTTCACAACGGGTTGACCACCGCAAAAGGCACCCATGCTTACTTGCATGG
Organism: Planctomycetota bacterium; assembly: GCA_003670925.1. Classification (GTDB taxonomy): domain Bacteria; phylum Planctomycetota; class Planctomycetia; order Planctomycetales; family Planctomycetaceae; genus SXXK01. Next base: position 28,358 of record QWQG01000028.1, read on the forward strand.
TGAGAAGGTGGCGTTCGGGTTACTCACTCAACTTGTGTTAGAAGGACAACCCCGTGCGGTGCTGCGTCGCGTGCTAGGGTTCGCAACCGAAGTGGGACTGCCAATCACGCTGGCCGAAATTGGCCTGACGGATGTGTCTAAAGAAGTCCTGCAAAAAATTGCGGTGCGTGCCACAGCGGAAAACGACACGATGCATAACGAACCGTTTGAGGTGAAGCCAGACATGGTAGCCGATGCGATCATGGCGGCAGATGCCACGGGAAGAGCGTGGAAGAACGACGACCGCTCGTCGTCACCAGACTCTCGCATGAAACGGTGAGCACTCGAACCGCTTCGCTCCACGTGTCCGCGCAATTTGATTGCTTGGCTTTTTCTGCAACTCACAGACTCAACGCGCTGGTAGCATGAACCGGCGACGCTGGCTTCAGTCGTTTTCGACGGCTGTTCGCCAGCACGAGGATTGCTAGCCGGCACAGACAACCCCTAGAATCTCACAAGAGGCACGTCGGTACGGGAGCATCGATCGAGACAATGCTCTCGGGTTGTTTTTACTGCACGTGATTTTCGTCGCGGAAACTATCTAACCTCTTGGGTGATCCGTTGCAAGGAGTTCGGCAACATGGTGCGCGTTTCTGGTTATCATCCAACGCTGTCTGGTACATGGAATCGTCGCGAGATCTTGAGAGCCGGAGGACTACCGCTGGTCATGTCTGGAATTCCAAGATTGGTGGATGCCGCTGAACAGCGTAGCGTGGAAGAGACGCGTTCAGTCAAAGCGGGCGCCAAATCGACGATCTTGTTTTTTTTGTGCGGTGGAGCGTCTCACATCGACATGTGGGATTTGAAACCTGATGCTCCCCTAGAGTACCGGGGCCCCTTTCAGCCAATCGCAACCTCGGCGATTGGCGTTCGACTGTGTGAGCATCTGCCACTGTTGGCGCGGCAGGCCCACCACATAGCGCTCATTAATTCGGTGGGAGCCTCCGTGAGTACCAATGACCATCATGCGGGTTACTACCATAACCTCACAGGTCATGTGCCGGATCCCTCATTTCTGATCCAAGGCAACAATCGAACACCTTATCCGGACGACTGGCCATACATGGGCTGCGTGGTGGGATCCAAACGTCCTCAGCAACCGGGCATGCCTAACGCGGTCACACTGCCTTGCATGCCGGGCACGCCGCCGCACCGTCCCGGACAGTTCGCTGCCCGTCTCGGAGTCAAGTATGATCCTCTGTATATTTTTGGCAACCGGCAGAAGCCGACGGAGTTCCACGCCCCCAACCTGCTTCTCGCTACGGACGTCACAGGCTCGCGATTTGCCGCGAGACGGGATTTATTGTCAGGACTAAACGTCAACCAAACCGCCCTCGATCATACGACCACAGTTCAGAATTGGACAAGTCAACAGGAGCGTGCCGTCGCCTTACTATCGTCTGCCACGACAACCGCAGCTTTCGATGTCTCACGCGAGAGCCCGGAGGTTATTTCACGATACGGTGCCACGATCAACGGCATGAGTCTCCTCACCGCACGTCGCCTTGTCGAAGCCGGTGTACCCTTTGTTACCGTGTTTTGGTCCGAAGATGATGAGGTCGTGTCGAAGAAGTGCTCCAGTGGCGGTGGCTGGGATACGCATGGAAATAATTTCAACTGTTTAAAAGAAAATCTGTTGCCTGAATTCGATCGGGCATTCTCTGCCTTGATCGAAGACCTCGCCGATAGACATCTGCTCGATGAGACACTCTTGATGGTGACCAGTGAAATGGGCCGCACGCCAAAAATCGGGGATCCGCGTTCCGGCGGCGTCCGCGGGGCCGGTCGCGACCATTGGACACATTGCCTGACGGATCTCTTAGCTGGGGGCGGGATCCGCGGTGGGCAGACCTACGGTTCCAGTGACCGTCGCGCTGAGTACCCATCCTCAAATCCGGTAACTCCGGCTGACATCACGAAGACCGTCTATCACGCCATGGGGATTGAGAACTTAGAGACGTTCGACAATCAAGGTCGGCCCTATAACTTGCTGGAAGAAGGGAATCCACTTGTCGAATTATTCTGACGGGGGAAATCTAGGTTCGCTTGCATTCGAAGAAAGTCTAACATGCTCACTCGCCTGAAATGGTTTGTTCTTCTTGCTGTCTCCATCTGGAGGAGTTTCGCAGCTGCTGCCGACCCGATTGACATTGGATCGCGGCGGGAACTGTTCGTTGATCAGGCATTGATCGATCGACTCGAGGGACGCGGCGAATTAATGCTGCATCACCCTCTCCCGCGCGAGGTCGCGCTCACGTTTGAAAAACCGTGGGAAGGCAACGCCAGCGGCTACCCGACCGTGTTTCAAGATGGCGACATCTATCGCATGTATTACCGCGGCCATCGATACATCGTCGACCCTCCACCGCTGCGACAGGCTCAGGCGGAAGTCGTGTGCTACGCCGAGAGCCGCGACGGCATTCATTGGGTGAAGCCGAACCTCGGTTTATTCGATTTCCCCCCCACCATGGACAACACTGGTGTGAAAGAGAATAACATCTTATGGCGGGGCGGCTATGAGACACACAACTTCGCTCCGTTCAAAGATACCAATCCAGCTTGCCCGCCCGCTCAGCTTTACAAGGCCGTTGGCGGCACGACTAGCAGTCATGGACTGCTTACATTCAAGTCTGCCGACGGCATTCGTTGGTCGCAACTCAGCGACGGGCCGGTCGTCACACAGGGCGCGTTTGATTCGCACAACACGGTCTTCTGGGATCCGGATCGCCAGCGTTATGCGATGTATGTGCGCTACTTCAGCGAAGCGGAATTCAAAGGACTACGTTCCATCGGGATGTCACATTCGACGGACTTTCAGACTTGGTCCGAACCGATCGGGCTGACATATCCGAACTCGCCGCCTCAGCAAATGTATACAAATCAAATCTCGCCGTACTATCGCGCGCCTCATTTACTGCTCGGATTTCCGACACGTTTCGTAGCTCGTCCTCTGACGGAGCATGCGAATGAACTGCAGCCAGTCGAGACGCGGGCGCAATTCGTGGCCGCGGTGAAAGGGAGCGATACCTATTCGGGGGCAGAGATAACGGACGGGGTGCTCATCGCTAGTCGCGACGGCCAAACGTTTCGTCGTTGGGATGAGGCGTTCCTGCGTCCGGGGCCGGAAGCGGAGGGTCGCTGGATTTACGGGGATAACTATCAAAGCTACGGCTTGTTTGAAACGAAGGCCCACATGGCTGGACTGCCCAATGAGATCTCGCTGCATTTCAACGAAGGTTCATGGCGTGACGAAATGCACCGCTTGCGACGCTACACGATTCGTCTCGACGGTTTCGTTTCTCTGCACGCGCCGCTGTCCGGCGGCAACCTGACTACAAAGCCGCTGAAGTTCGTTGGCCGAAATCTTTTGTTGAATTACGCCACGTCCGCAGCCGGCAGTTTGCGCGTCGAACTTCAAGACTCTGACGGCAAGCCATTCTCTGGTTTCTCGCTCGCTGACGCGGACGAGTTGTTCGGAGATTCTATCGATCAAAAAGCGGCATGGAAAAACTCCACCGATGTCAGCCGTCTTGCGGGCCAAGTCGTGCGACTCCACTTCGTGCTCCGCGATGGTGACTTGTTCTCGTTTCAATTCACGGACTAAGATCCGTTCCCAGCGTGGGCAACCAATGACGACTACACGACGAAATATTTTACAGGCTGTCGCCGCGGGCATCTGTTGGACATCCGTCTGCTGCGGATTGACGCACGCACAGAGTCGAACGTCGTCGCCCTGTTTTCCGCAAACCACGCACGATTCCGATCTGTTGCTGTTCGTAGACGATCATTGGATTGCCGAGCAACAGGGGTTGCGACGCGTCGTCAACCACGCACAGCCACAGTCAGAACCGATCATTTGGCCGGACGATCCGCGGACAGAGACCGACTGTGCCTGGGGTAATGTAATTCGCGAGCAGGACGGCCGGTTCCGGCTCTGGTACTGCACGATGACCATGGGGCACAACGCCGGTGGACCTCACGAAATGGCGGCAGCGAAAGTGTGGGGCAAGGGAGATGACTATGCGTTTCCCAGTGGCGGTGGCGACCGACTCTTAATTGTGCCCGATCAACGGCATCGACGCTGGATGGCTTACGTGCGAGCCGGGGGTTGGTCGTATCCTGCGTTTAGCTACAGCTCCGATCTCGTGAAATGGTCCGAGGCAGATCCGGCCCCACAGATCACACCCAAAGATGTGCAGGCTCCTGCCGTTGAGTGCATGATCCCGTTCAATTACGGAAATCAGGATCTCGGCTTTCCCTGCGGCATGGACAAGCCGAAGGGCGTGTTCACCGTCATGCTGGCCACACGACATGATGGAACGCCTTGGTCTTGGGTTGAAAACCAACAGCCGTTCATTCCGTTTGGTCCGCCGGACAGTTACTACGCCACTGGGGCTGTGCCGCTGCACAACGAACCATTTATCGTCGGCGATGAACTCTTAATCTTCTTCAATGCTTTCTCGCGGAACCAAGCGACGGCCTCCCGATTTGGAAATCGTAGCATCGGCGTGGCCAAACTACGCCGCGATGGCTTTGCTGGTCTGACCGCAATGAACAACGGCAAGCCCGGAACGTTAACAACCAGGCCGATCATGTTGAAAGGCGATATGCGATTACTGAACGTTGAGCAGCGCAGTGGCCAAGGACAGGCGGAGGTTGCCATCTTGAGTGAAACTGGCGATTGTCTACGCCATGCATTGTGAAAGTGACAAAGGAAATTTGTGATGCCATTGACAACGCTTTTGAACCATTGTCGCGTGAGATGTCACTTCGTCGGCTTATTCTTGATCGCGTGCGTGTTGACCGGCGGACGCATCACAAACGCTCAAGAGCAGCCACCCGAACCGGGCTTCCGCGATCGAACGGCCGACCTAGGCCTAGAATTGGCGAACTCAAAGGCTTGCTGGGTTGATGTTGACAACGACGGCTGGACGGATCTCTGCGCGGGCGGCATCGTCTGGCGGAATAACAGCGGCAAAGGCTTCACGAAGCTGGCCGCAGGGGTCAGCGATGTCGTGGCTGCCGACTTTGACAACGACGGTTTTGCGGATTTGTTTTCGTGGTCACCAGTCCGCGCCTATCGCAATCAGGGCGGCCACGGATTTGAGCCAATGGAGATACCTGAACTCCCCAAGTGTGTCTCCAGTGGTGCCTGTTGGGCCGACTTCAATGGCGATGGATTTGTAGATGTGTATGTCGGCGGTTACGAAGACTGGGACGCTGGGATCACGTACCCGGACTTGCTGTTGATGAACGAGAAGGGGAAGTCCTTCCAGTTGGCGTGGAGCGAAGTGCGTTTCCGTGCGCGGGGCGTGACAAGCTGCGATTTCGATCAAGACGGCGACGTGGATGTGTACGTATCAAACTACCGTCTGCAACCGAATGTATTGTGGCTCAATGATGGCGCGGGGCAGTTCGCGGATGTGACCGCCGCCCGCAACGCGCTTGGGACGTCCCCTGGTTTCGATGGTGGTCATTCCATCGGTTCAGCGTGGGGTGACTTTGATAACGACGGGAAATTCGATCTGTTCGTCGGAAACTTCGCTCACGTTGATGATCGCGGTGATCAGCCGAAGTCGCGTTTCCTGCGTAACCTTGGTGCGGAAAACGGCTACACCTTCAACGATCGTGGCCCGTGCGGTGTGTTCTACCAAGAGTCGTATGCCAGCCCCAGTGCGGGAGATTTCGACAACGACGGCGATTTGGATTTATTCTTCACTACGGTCTACGAAACGGCTTCGTTCGGTCGTAAAAATAATCCCGTTCTCTTTCGCAATGACGGCGATTTTGTGTTTGCGGACGCGACCTCGACTGCCACCCTGACAGCGTTGCCGACAACCTACCAAGCGGCATGGTCGGATTTCGATCATGATGGCGACCTTGACCTAGTTTCCGCGGGAAAGCTATTTGAAAACGTGGCTGCGAAAGGGGGGTGGCTGGAGGTGCGACTTGAGGGTGACGGCCATGCTGTCAATCGCTCGGCCATTGGTGCGCAAGTCCGCATCGTCTCCCCGACGCAAACCCTCACGCGACAAATCGAAGCGGGGACCGGAGAAGCAAATCAAAACGACCTCATTTTGCATTTTGGACTCGGCGATCAGCAACAGCCAATCTCACTTGAGATCCTCTGGCCAAATGGGACGACCCAGACGGTCAAGAACATTGAGATCAATCGCTCGGTGGCGTTCAGCTTCACACCCCAACCGTAAGACGCAAATCTAGCCAGCCTCGAAAATTCCCCAGAAGGCGTTGGCACAGGGAAGGGGTTGAACTCACAGGGGTCACTGTAAACGGCGGCGAGAAACCGTGCCGCTTGGCGGGTGCTGGAGTGCGGTTGAATGGGGCAACGCCCAAATGTTCAGTTGTTGACTTCGTGATTCTATAGAACGCCGTCATCATGGTCGGTTTCCGGGTGAACGTTCGAGCGGAAGCAAGTGCCACGGATGTTCACCAATTTGGAGATCTGGGTGCAAGTGCGGCGCCGCGTTTTGACGGTTGAGCTGAGTAAACAAGCGGCGTGTCGGGAATGCAAAATTCACGGGCTAACACGAAAACAGTGTTGCGGGCGAGATCACAACGCTGCTTTCATCTCCTAGTCGAACTATCATTTGTCCCAGCAATGCCGCCAAAAACCTCTGCCCGAGGCAGCCTGTGATTCTGCTCTGTCAGCTCTGCTGGCCAAATTGTTCCGAACTTGTGTAGTCTGAAGTGCTGTGCAAACGGATGCTGTTGTAGAACTCTTCGATCCATAAGAAGATGCTCTGGCGAGCTGACTCCCGCGTGGCGTATCGCGTTTAATAAACCAGTTGTTTCTTCACGCTTCCAAAGAAACTTTCTCACACGGCGTAGTCCCAGCTGTTCCTGATGCATTCGCGGACCGCCGTAAATGTCACTGTATTGCTCCGAAGAGATCATGCGGACGCCGCGGCCAGTGCGCCACGACGAGCCTTTCGCTCACGCGCAGGACGTTCACATTCACGCCCAGACGACGCGACACTTCTGCAGCTGTCAGACCTTCAGGCTCAATTATCCCCACTGCGTCCCGACGAAATTCCTTCGTATAATTCCGAATAACGCGACCTCCAGTTAACTTCTCGTCCCGCGACTTTGAACTCATCTTGACGGCGCGGCGTGGGCAATGAATCGTATCCAGGACAGCGATTTCCGTACTCGGAACACTTTGTCTGTCCGTTCCCGCGCGCACGTATTATGACCTCCATCACGGGACCGGTATCGTATTCCACCAAATGCACGTGGCCCACCATAAACGGCTTGTATTCTGCGACGCGGTTGAAGATAGTCTTAAAGCGCATTTGATGTCCTCGTGAGCGTGCGAAACTGTCGATTAACACTTGCACTGACAAATTGAGCCATCAAATGCACTTTTCGTCTGCCTGTGGAATAAGAGGTTCTGCAGACAGGCACGCTCCCGACTACGGAACCACCGCCTTCATCACATCATTTCAAAATAGGTTCGGCGCGCCCCCGTCTGTCGAGCCGGATCTGAGCTTAAGTCGGCGAACGAACACCACAGATTCTGCGGAACAGTTTTTTGGGGATCAAGCCCATGGCGAGTAGGTTCTGGATGCTTACATTCAAGACGCAGAGAAACCCTTTGATTAAGGTCCAGAAACATGACTGATCATCCGAGTGCATTGATGCAAGATGTGTCCGCATGGCTGTCGCAATTTGGAGCCGCGTTGGATCGGAAAGACTGGTCCGCCGCCACGGATTTATTTGGTGAGGAATGTTTTTGGCGTGATTTGGTTGCGTTCACGTGGAACATCAAAACACTTGAAGGGAAAGCCGAGATCCGCGCCATGTTGGCCGCCACAATTTCGGACGTACAGCCCACTGGCTGGCAGATCGCGGGAACGGCAACCGACGAAAACGGCGTGACTGAAGCGTGGGTAACATTTGAGACCTCCGTTGCGCGAGGCAAAGGCTATCTGCGATTGAAGTCTGGCAAATGCTGGACGTTACTCACCACGATGACAGAACTGACGGGGTTCGAAGAACAGTGTGGGGCAAGTCGCCCGCTGGGCACGCAGCACGGAGTTTACAAGAATCAGAAAACGTGGCTGGAGCAAAAATCGCAGGACGAAATGGAACTGGGCGATATCACTCAACCCTACTGCGTGATCATCGGTGGAGGGCAAGGCGGAATCGGTTTGGCGGCGAGGCTGAAGCGTTTGCATGTGCCAACAATCATTATCGAAAAAAATAGTCGTGCCGGTGATTCGTGGCGGAATCGCTACAAGTCGCTCTGTCTGCACGACCCTGTATGGTACGACCACCTGCCCTATCTGCCGTTTCCTGATCATTGGCCTGTGTTCTCGCCAAAGGACAAAATCGGGGACTGGTTAGAAATGTACACGAAGGTTATGGAGTTAAATTATTGGCATTCCACCGTTTGCCGTGGTGCCCAATATCATGCAGACACGCGAGACTGGAGTGTGACCGTCGAACGTGAAGGTAGGCCCATCGTGCTGCGACCTCGGCAGCTGGTATTAGCGACCGGTATGTCGGGAATGCCACATATCCCTCAAATTCCGGGCGCCGATACGTTTCTTGGAACGCAACAACATTCCAGCCAGTTTCGGGGGGTCGGCGATTTTCGCGGCAAAAAGTGCCTCGTCTTGGGCTCCAATAATTCGGCTCACGATATCTGTGCTGCTTTGTGGGAACAAGATGCTGATGTGACCATGATTCAGCGTTCATCGACTCACGTCGTGCGATCAAGTACGCTCATGGAATTAGGTCTCGGTGGTCTGTATTCTGAGTCCGCTGTCAAAGCGGGGATCACAACAGATATGGCCGATATGCGTTTCGCATCTGTCCCGTATCGCATCATGCACAGGTTGGATATTCCCGTCTATCAAGCGATCGCCCACAGGGACGCTGATTTGTATGAGCGACTCTCGCGTGCCGGATTTCTGTTGGATTTCGGAGACGATGGTTCGGGGCTATTCCTGAAATACTTGCGACGAGGGTCTGGCTATTACATCGATGTCGGAGCGTCTGACTTAATTGCAGACGGGCGAATCAAGCTGCACAGTGGGGTCAGCATTCAGCGAATTCAGGAAGATTCCGTGGTGCTGACAAATGGCATCGTTCTACCAGCTGACATGATCGTCTATGCCACGGGGTATGGGTCGATGAATAGTTGGGCGGGGCGCCTTGTTTCCCAAGAAGTCGCCGACCGGGTGGGCAAGTGTTGGGGGTTGGGTTCCGCTACCAAGAAAGACCCCGGTCCTTGGGAAGGCGAATTGCGAAATATGTGGAAGCCCACGTCACAGCCAGCATTGTGGTTTCACGGAGGAAATCTGCACCAATCGCGGCATTATTCCTTGTATTTAGCCTTACAGATTAAGGCCCGACAGGAAGGAATCCGCACTCCCGTTTATGGCACCAGCGAAGCCCACCACCTCGCATAAGAATGAGCTTCACAATGATCCTCGATTGGATTGACCGACACAGGGAGAATCTGTTGCAGTTTGCTAGCGATTTGATTGCTACTCCCAGTCCGAATTTGCCAGGCGACGAACGTGCCGTTGTGGAAGTCATCATGACAGAAATGCAGAGGCTGGGCCTGACGGGTGCCGAGATTGCGGCTAAGTCACCAGATCGGCCGAATGTGCTTTTCAAACTGCGCGGCAAGCGTCCAGGTCCCGTGCTCATGTTGTGCGGTCACAGCGACACAAAGCCCGTCGGCGATGTCAGCCAATGGCGGACCGACCCGTTCAAGCCGGTGTTCAATGAGGGCAAGCTTTACGGACTTGGCTCGACCGACATGAAAGGGGCAGTCGCAGCAATGATTTTTGCGACTGCGGCACTGAAGCAATGTGAGGTTGATTTGGCCGGAGATGTTCTGTTGGTCGTCAACGCGGATGAAGAGCGATCAATGAAGTTTGGCTCAGAGTTTCTGGCGACTGAATACGGAATTCATGCGGATGTGGCCCTGCTAGGTGAACCGTCGGGTATCGACGGGCCGGAATTCGAATACTTGCATCTGCTATCGCGCGGCATTACGTGTTTCAAGATTCGCGTCTTCGGGACTCAGATGCACAGCAGTCTGACCGACCGTCTGCCATCAATCAACGCGAATGCTAAACTCGCTAATGTCCTGACGCGCATGAACCACGAACTCCGCCTCACGTTTATACCACATTCGCTCTGCCCCGCCCCCACCCTTAATCTCGGCGTCAAAATTGAGGGCGGCGTGGGTTACGGCGTCTGCCCGGGCGTGGCTCTGTTTGAAGCAGACATCCGGACGTTGCCAGGCATGTCGCGCCACCAACTTCAACTCGACATCGAGCATTGTCTCGACTTGATGCGGCGAGATGACCCCGATTTACATGTCGAAATGGAATTCGAACAACCGCCGTTGGATTGGATTCCGCCGACCGAAGTACCTGCCGATCATCCCTTCGTTGCCGCATTACTCATTTCGGCTGAACAAGTTCTTGGGTGGCGTCCCCAATTGAGCGCCTTTCCTGGCGGTACCGACGCTTCAAAGTTTCAAGGACTCGCCAACATTCCCACAATTCCCAGCTTCGGCCCCGGATGGCTGAGTCTCGCACATGGCCCAAATGAATGTGTTGGGATTGAGGCAATCGTGCAGGCCGCCAAGATTTATGCGCTGTCGGCGAAGTCCTACTTGAGCTAGCCAAAAATATCGTACATGCATTTACCGTCAACCTAGATGAAGGTGCGATCCAGACTGTTGTGGTCCTACGACAGTTCCACGGAATCGGAGCGCGTAGATGGAACACGTTGGCATAAAACACTTTAACATTCGTTGCGTTATCACACACTGCGACATTTGAGGTGCCGCCCGGTTCCTGCCTCACCGCACTTGCGCTACAATGCGGGACGCAGACCATTCATGAGTTGTATTGAGGACTCATCTCGCAACTTCCTGTGGGGGCTGTCGTCTGAAAGCTTTAACACATGGAAAACCTAGAAATCAGGCAATAAAATGACGCGAATTGAGTCTTCCCTCGAGCTAATCCCCGCCGAAATAAACCTGCGGGTTAAACGTGCACGTCGCGTTAAGCGGGTTTCGCTGCTGACTACAAGCATCATCGCGGCTTACATCATGCTTGCTTATGTTATCGTGCCGGCTGGTTACGAGCATCGGCATCCGGCAATTGACACGGCGGCGGGGATTTCGACGACCGCAGATGGACATCCGGGAGATCCCCTGAATGTGGCACTGATTGGCTCTGAGGCAGATCTAAAAAAAACCATGCTCGCCGCCGGTTGGTTTGTCGCCGATTCGTTGGGATTTAAGAGCGATCTTAAGATTACTGCTGATACGGTCTTGGAGCGTTCGGACAATAAAGCACCAGTCAGCAACTTGTTTCTTTGGGGACGCAAGGAAGATCTCGCATTCGAGCAGCCAGTCGGTGACGATCCGCGGCAAAGGCACCATGTGCGATTCTGGAAATCCAGAGATCTCGATGAGCAATCAAGGCCGTCGTGGATGGGGTCGGCCACCTACGATAAGCGTGTCGGATTCAGTCACACCACCGGTCAAATCACGCACCATATTGCCGCCGATGTGGACGCCGAACGGGATCATCTTTTCACAAACTTGGAGCAAACGGGCTATCTGCCAAATGTGCAGGTTATTGAGGATTTCCATAAAGTCCGCGCGGGACAAAATGGCGGTGGCGATCCATGGCACACTGACGGCCGCCTGTTTACAGGTACGATCGTCATTCCTTCCGACAAGGGTAACCGTACCCCACGACCATTGTAGACAGCCCCTGCATTCTGTGTCGGTTTGAGTTTTCTTCAACCGAGCAGAGGAATGAATCATGGGGCGGCGAGTAGATCAGGGGAAGCATTGCGAGTGGGCCGAGCGAATTCGGCAGCGGCGGGAGTCAGGGCTGACGGTGGCTGAATTCTGTGAGTGGGAAGGCGTATCAGTCGCGTCGTTCTGCAACTGGCAGAAGAAGGGAATGGCAAGGTCAAGCATGAGACCGTGGCCAATATCTCCGACCTGCCGGACGATATGCTCGCCGTCATCAAGAATCGGCTAGCCACCGGACAACCGCTCGTCGGCGACGGCGGCACGATGACCATCGAACGAAGCCTTCCGCATGGAAATGTTGCGGCTGTACTCGGCACGATGCGAAACATCGGGCTTGATCAGTTCATCGCAGCCAGGCCGTGTCGTGAGCGAAGCCTCGTGATGGCCATGATCGCTGATCGGATTCTCTCGCCCGGATCAAAACTCAGTTGTTCGGCAGGCATGCATCCGGAGACCGCTCGTCACACGCTCGCGGAGGAACTGCAGCTGGG
>QWQG01000124.1 GCA_003670925.1 Planctomycetota bacterium
CGACCTTGGGTTGGGCTTCGGTGTTATGCACAAACAGATAGAGATCCCGGTCTTTCAGGCCATCTTCTCCTGCATTGATCTTTGGAAAAGCCGCCGCGCCTTCTTTAGCGATGAGTGCAATCCCTTTCGCTACTAACGCCTTAGCTTCTTCCGCGGTCCCATGCTCCGCCCTTGGCTTTGCGGTCTCCTGATAGAAGATTTCCAACCATTTTCCCTCGCGACGCACATACAGCGACGAGGACTCCACGTCGGAAAATTGTTCCTTCTTGTTTTTATGCACACCCTCGTATGACGCCCTGTAGGTCACCATCGCGGAATCTTCGTTGATTCGCAACAGAGACACCTCTGCCATGCTGTATTTTGTCAGATGATAATCGTCGAGGTTGCGAATAACATCGTCTCGACCAATGATTGAACCGTCGGCCGGAAAGCATTTGGCTTCAGGTGCCATATAAGTCCGGAAAAATTCCTTGTCGTCGTTCATCATCGCCTCCCAGCTATTTTTTTCAAGCTGGGTCAACTCTGCCAAAAGTTTTGCATCGCTCGCGGCGTCTTGGGCGCTCGCAGAGATTTGAAAAACCATCAATAACAACAGACTAGGGGGCATAATCAATAATCGCATGGCGGAGCCTTGAGGTCGTGTTTTTTAGAAAAGGGTACAACTGCCCGCGCTTATTGAAACAACTTTTGACGCGAGCCGCAATAAGCTCGCGACAATTCCTAGCCTCGAACTCCCCGAGTCCTCCTTGCCAGAGCCCACAAACAGCAACTTGTCGGCCAGCGACAAGGATTGGCGTTCTTCGTCAAATCTTAACGGCTGCAGGCAACCATCTGTTTTTGGTTGAACGTCTGACGGAAGGGGCAAGCCTGCGTGCGCGTGACGGGCCACACACCTTCGTCCCTTCGAGAAACATTTACGTGGTGTGTTCCGCCGCCGCCCCCCGCTACTTTAATTCTTTCCTTACATCTATCATTGGCGGTGATCCATGATGCTCGAATTCCCATGGGTAAAGCCACGTACCTCTTGAGAAACTGTATCCTCGGAAAGTCATTCAATGGCCGATCTTCGCTTGGCGATGGCGCTTATGGCCCTCGTGTCTGTCGCCAGTTTTCTTGGAGTCCGGCGATTGTGCGCCAAGGCCGGCCCTCGGATGCTCGATACGCTGGCGGCGGCCTTGGTGCTCATCATCGGGCTCTACATTCGATTTGTCTGGGGACAGTTGTGGATCGTCAAATGGATTCCGCTGCCGTCCGTGGTGATTTTGGCGAACTGGTTTCCTGTGTTGCTGGGTGTTCTCGCAGCGATCCTTTGGCTGCGGATGCAGTCGTATTCCATTCCGCGACGAATTCCGATTCAGTTGCTGTTGGTCGGTGCGACGGTCTGGTCAGAGATTTACGTCATTCCCCAAAAGCCGCCGAAATGCGGCAATGAATGGATTGAGCCTACAGAGAATCTTCCGTTTCGCATCTGTCTGCAGACGACCAAGTACACTTGTTCTGCAGCTGCCGCGGCCACAATTCTGGACTCTCTAGGAGTACCGTCATCCGAAAAAGAGATGGCGGAACTGTGCCTTACCGGAGAAGGGACAACATGGCTTGGCCTGTATCACGGGTTGTCAATTCGCTTGCAAGGAAGTGGCTTTGGCGTCGAATTTTTCGAAGGGGAACTGGCAGATCTCGATGCGGCCACGACTGATTTCCCTATGTTGCTTTGCTGTCGGCTGGCGCGTGCCGTTGACAGCACAAACCCGGAATATCGTGAAGATGCCGGATGGAAGCTCGGCGTTGCCCATTCCACCGTTCTCTTCGGACTGACGAAAGACTTTTATGTTGTCGGAGATCCATCGCAGAAGCAAGTAGAATTGTGGAGCCAACAGGATGTCGCAAATCTCTGGACTGGTCAGGGCCTGAGGATCGTGACGATTCTGCCGTAAAACTGCCTCATGCCTCATTGTGATGAGACATCGGCGAAGGCTTTCCCTTGAGTTGGGCCTGCGCTAATGCGACGCATGCTGAAACGCGTTGACGCGCCAGTTCACAGCAGGCTGCGTCGGCTCCGGACTCCACGCTCACCATCTCTTCGAACGTGAATGGGGCTCCGTAGACAATCTGAATTTTTCCCGGACGGATAAACCATGCGCCACGTGGCATCACATAGCCTGAACCTACGATCCCGACGGGATAAACAGGCTGCTTTGTCCGCCGCACCATCGCCAGAAACCCGGGTCGGAAAGCACCCACTTCCGTACTCGATGATCGTGTGCCTTCCGGAAAAATACCGATCAGGTATCCCTGCTCCAGACGCTCCAATGCCAAACGAATACTGCCCCCGCGGGCGGCTTCTCGACTGATCGGGATCACATAGGTATGGCGGAGCAGCCAGCCCAGAACGGGCAACTTAAACAGACTGTCGCGGGCGAGGTAGGACACAGGCCGAGTCAACCACAATGCGACGAGTAAGGGGTCGAGAAAACTTTGATGATTTATCAGCAAGAGTCCTCCCTTTGTGTGATCGACATTTTCAAGCCCGGAGCACTTCACACGAAGCCATGTCAGACCCAGTGCCCAGCACGGCCAGTGCAATGCGCGCCACAGCAAATTGGGGTTAAGGGCAGACGCAGGACGGGATTCAGTCATGAGTTTACGCGCCTTCACGCTTGCAGCAGACTGCGTGCGACGGTTGCCGTGTCGCTCAGATCCAAAAATAGATAATCAGGATGATGCGGCTGGAGTTCGGCGAATGAATACATGCCCGTCGCCACAGCAACGGCCCGCGCATTAATGGCTCGTGCACATTGAATATCGGCCGGAGTGTCGCCGATCACGCAAGCCGTGCCATTCGGCACGTCGCGCTTGAGATGCCCGCGCACAGTTTCCAAGGCTACTCGCGCGACATCATTTCGGTGAGCATGATGACCTCCAAAGCCACCGGTTTCAAACAAGTAATCGATTCCAAAGTGCCGCAATTTGATCCATGCACCTTCCTCATAGTTGCCCGTGAGTAGGCTAAGATGCACGGTCTCATCGCGATGCAGCAGCTGAAGCAGTTCAGAAACACCGGGAAGGAGTTCGCCCGGCAAAGTCTGCAGACAGCTAGGTAGTCGATCCAGATAACTCCACATGAATCGGGCGCGTTCTTGTGGTGTATCCACGAGTGCGTATCTGGCAAAGATTTCATCAGCAATCCCGCGATCCGTGCGGCCCGCTGTCAGGACACCCTCGAATGGAAACTGGATCCTGAATTCTTCCACGAGTGCAAGTTCCATCGCACGCTGCCCAGCCCCGCCGGTGCTGAGTAGTGTGCCATCAATATCAAAGAATAATATCTGTTGCACGTGGATTACCTTTAGAACCTAGATGAAAACTCTCGTTGCCGCTCGCGCAATGCTGAATGAATGTAGCAGTTATCGTAAAAACGGCCATGGCGGGCGCCTGAAACCGTGTCGCACCCTCGTGCGAAAATCTTTGACCCCCAGCGTTACTCTGCCCGCAAAAACAAGAGCCAACATTCTCAAAGCCAGAAAATGGCCTGCCGAAACGACCAATTCGTGGGCGGTCTGGGCGATCAGACTGGTATTTCTTCAATTTCGTGGCTATCCTGCCGCGTTCAAATTGAATTCACGAATGAGCCGGAATTGCGTTTTCCAGCGTTTGTGCGGTCTTCAACCCGTTTATGACACAGTTTCTCAGCTATGCCTAATTCAGAGTCCGCCGAAAAATCTCTCCGCCGATCAAACGTTCGCCGCGACCGTAATCGTCAGCAGCGTGGATCACTTCGTACGCGACTTAAAAAATTCCGCGTGTTTCTTGCCGAAAAGCCAACCCAAGAAGCCGCTGACAAGGAATTTAGCCTTGTCGTAAAGGCACTTGATCAGGCTGCATCTAAGAAATTGCTTCACAAAAACGCAGCCTCACGCACCAAGTCACGTCTTGCAGCGCTCAAACGCAAAACGTTCGTTGGCTGAATCGTGCCTCAGGCGTTGTCAGCACAGGAATCGCATTCGAGGACAGTGGGACACAACATGCAAATCCGCCGTTCGTGCAGAACGACGGCTTTTTGTCTGTGGTAGCAATTTTCCCCACTGCAGTTGATTGTCAACTGTCGTCGTTCGCCGCGGCTCACGAATTAGCTTTCGGACGTATGATTTTGATGATCCGTAGCTAACGATGGCAACCACAAGGCTGGTTTGTGAAAACAGCATGAGCGAACGTTGAATGGCCGCAAAGATCCAGACGCTTTCGTTGCCAAACTCGCCGCCAAGCAGCGTCAGAAAGACCCGATTAGTTTGGGGTCTTCATGCTGTTCAAGGTTGCCGCGCGGCCCTATCCCAATCGCTGCCGTTCAAGCGACTCCGCAAGTTGCTCCACGATGCCCGCCATAAAGCGGTCGAGATTGCTCGCTGCGTTGTTGGTTCGTTCGCGCCATTGATTCATGACGGAAATTTTTCGTAGGCCCTTGAACAGAGTCCCGAGGGCGGAACCAATTGCGCGGCTCGTGGGGTGGAAGATCATCGAGGCGGCTTGCTCGGGGATTTCTTCGTCTATTGAATCCACTGCCACGCGAATCGCCATGAAACGGATCGTGCGTTCTTGGCAAACCTGAGCGACCGCAAGGCTGCTGGTGTCGGCGGCGAGCCCGGGAAACTGGTCACGCAGGGCTTGCTTCTCAGCCGGCGTCACCGGATGGTCATCCGCCACGATCAGTTTGCCCACATGAATGCGTTTGCGGCCCGGGATGCTGCACTTCACCGGCAGGCTATTCACGTGGATGTCGCTGATCTCGTTGGCGATCACAATGTCACCGGGCCTCACGTCTTCGGACAGCGATGAACTGAACCCTACCGACAGAATCCACGACGGACGATGTTCCGCAATCAGCAGTTCCGTCGCCGTTCGATGTGCCGCAAATCCTTCATCGGCTTCCACGAGTGCAATGCGCGTCGTTTCGCCCAAAAAACCGCCACGCATGGTCATTTTTTTCTCGGAATAGCTCCGCAAGCGATCCAGCCGTTTCAGAAACGGCTTCACCTCGCCCTTATGCGTACACACAATTCCGATGTCGGCGGACGAACGGTCCGGAGTTTTTTCTTCAGGAGCAGGTATCTGTTTCGTGTCTTTGCCGGAGTTACTCACGCTGCTGCCTCGAAGTCCTGCATGAACTGCAGCAATGCATCGATACCTTCCGGGGGAAATGCGTTGTAAATGCTGGCCCGCATCCCGCCCACGCTGCGATGGCCCTTGAGCCCACTGAAGCCCTGTGCTTCAGCGGCTTTGACAAACGCGTTGTCTTTGTCTTCGTTACCGGTCACGAAGGTCACGTTCATCAGCGAGCCGCTGCCGGGCCGGGCCGTCGATTTGAACAGCGTACTCTGCTTGAGATACGCGTACAGCTTTGCGGCTTTGGCTTGATTGCGAACCTCCATCCCCGCCAATCCACCATGGGACTTAATCCAGCGGAAGATCAGCAGCATCAGATAGATCCCAAATGTGGGCGGCGTGTTATACATCGATTCATTCTCAGCATGCGTCCTATACTGGAGCATCGTCGCCAGATTTTTGTTGCCCGCTGCGACAAGATCCTTACGGACAATGACGAGCGTGACTCCGCTGGGTCCTAGATTCTTCTGAGCACCAGCGTAGATCAGACCATACTTCCGCACATCGATCGGACGACTGAAGATATCACTGCTAGCGTCGCAGACTAGAAACGCCGAGTCTGGAATGCTGTCTGGCTCCTTGCGAAACTGCGTGCCAAAGATGGTATTGTTCGACGTGAAATGAACGTAGGCCGGGTTTTTACTGAACGTGCAGGCCTCGGGGATGTAGTTAAAGTTGGCGTCCCTGCTGGTGCAGGCAACGTGCGTCTGGCCACTGGACTTTGCTTCCGCTAGGGCCTTCTCGGCCCACACACCTGTGACCAGATAATCAGCCGTACGATCTGCGGGCAGAAAATTCATCGGCACCATCGAAAACTGGAGGGACGCTCCGCCTTGGAGAAACAGGATGGCGTAGTCGTCCGGGATGCCAGCAAGTTCGCGGCAGAGTGCATCAGCTTCCGCCGCGACGGCCATGAACGGCTTGCCGCGATGCGAATGCTCACAGATGCCGATCCCCGTGTTCCCGAGCGACAGCAAGTTTTCGCGGGCTTCTTCAAGCACAGTTTCCGGCAGCACTGCCGGACCAGCAGAGAAATTCCAAATGCGGCGAGCCATCGCGGCGTCAGCTTTCGTTACGGAAGAAGTTGGGAGCTAAAATTCCATGTTTTACGTCAAAGTAAGCCGAATTCTAGGGCCTTGGGGCATTCCTCACAAATCCGCGTCGCAGAGAGACCCGCTGTCAGGAAAGTGGTGGCTTAATATCTAGCATATCTCCCGTTTTTTTGCGGGATTGCCGTGTGTCGTGGACCTTTGCTGAAGGTGACAAACTGAAGGCTCTGAGCATACCGCAACCTGACGAAATCTGTTAACATTAACGGTTCGCAAATAGGTCCTCCAACGAGCGTTTCACCGAACCCGCGTGAGTTTGCTTTTGCGGGTCGGGGCAGGACGGTGTCGATCTCGACGCGGCATGTTCGGTTGCCGGCGCCAATGAATTTGATTTTCGGAACTAGGGTCACACATGCAGCTGTTATGCAATCGAGCGTTGTTTTCTTCCGCATTTTCCATCGCTGCCTCAGCAGTTCCTTCGCGAACTCCAAAAGACATTCTGCGGAATGTCTTCATGTCGGTCACAAGTTCCGGCGTGGAGTTGGTCGGTACGGATCAGGAAATGGCGATTCGCTACTCGGTCAGTGGCGTTACGACCAGTTCCTTTGGCGATGCGCTTCTGCCGACGCAGCGCATGTCATCCATTTTGCGTGAGCTGCAGGATGAGCAACTGGAGCTAACCATTGACGAGCAAAATATTACTTTGAAAGCAGCGTCAGCCAAGTTTCGACTCACATCCGAAGATCCTCGTGAGTATCCCCCGGTTCCGCAATTTAGCGACGAAAACTATTTTCGCATTCCGGCCCCCGTGTTTCGACAGATGATTCGCCGCACGACATTTGCGACCGATACAGAAAGTACGCGTTATGCCCTCGGTGGTCTGCTGCTGGAGTTTAACGAAGGCATCGTGACGCTGGCCGCGACCGACAGTCGCCGCCTTGCCGTGGCAACTGCCGCTTGCGAGAAACATGGCACACCAGAGTCTCCTGCGAAAGCCACGGTTGTGCCCACCAAGGCCATGTCATTGCTAGAACGATCGATTGATCCACATGCCGAATTTGTAGATATCGCGGTACATGAAAACGATGTGATGATGCGTTCTGGGTCATGTGTGGTTTATAGCCGTCTGGTGGAAGGTCGCTTCCCCCGCTATCGCGATGTGATTCCGCGCGGTGGCCACGTCGATGTCGGGCTTCCCGTCGGGCCGTTCTTTGCTGCTGTGCGCCAGTCGCAGATTATTACCGACGAAGAAAGCCGAGGAGTGGACTTTTTGTTTGGTAGCTCGATGCTGACACTCAGTAGCCAAGCCAGTGCGATCGGTGAGTCCAAAATTGAACTGCCGATTGAATACGATCACGACGAAGTCAAAATCACGTTTGATCCAAAGTATGTTGCTGATTTTCTGAAGGTCCTTGGGCCGGAGACGCAGGTTAATCTGCAATTGATAGATTCTGATACGGCGGCCGTATTTCGCGTCGAAGATTCGTACACATATGTGATCATGCCGTTGGCTCAGGATCGGTAATTGGGAAGCGGATCTGCGCACTGGATTCAGCAAGGAAAGGGATTTCAGCTTTGTCTGACGAAGCACTTTCATCACCGTCGTCGCTCAAAAATGCGCTCACACGGCTGATTCGCCGCAAGGGCTTAGTAAATCGTTCTGCGACGGAAGCTCTGCATGCTGAATGGACGCGGATCGTCGGCCCGGAAATTGGACGTCGTAGCAGGGCGCGGCGAATTCGCGATGGCGTTTTGGAAGTGGTCGTGACCAACAGTGCGACGATGGAAGAACTTCGCGGTTACCTGCATGAAACGGTGCTCCAACAAATCCAAATCAGTCTCCCCGAATCCAAAATTCGCTCGATCCGTTATGTGCGTGCACGCTGAGCGAAACCAATTTCAAATTTCAAATTTGAGATCCTAAATCCTGACGAGTGATGTTCCTTGTTGAATTGAAGGAAGTGCAAAACGTGTCTTTAGTGAACCCCGGAAGCCCTGATGATGGCAACGATCCTGACAAGATTCATGCGGCGGCGGCCCCTGAGAAGACGTACGATGGCTCCGATATCCAGCACTTGAAAGGGATTGAGGGCATTCGGACACGGCCAGCGATGTACATCGGCGACACCGGTGCGCCGGGACTGCATCATCTGGTGTACGAAGTCGTCGATAATAGTATTGACGAAGCCGTCAACGGATACGCCTCTGAGATTCACGTTCAGATCAATCTTGATGAAAGCATTTCGATCGTGGATAACGGTCGTGGTATTCCGATTGATGCCGTAAAGGGCGACGGTCGGTGCGCGCTCGAAGTCGTGCTCACGGAAATTCACGCAGGAGGAAAATTTAATCGTGAGAGCGGTTACAAAATCGGCACAGGCGGTCTGCATGGTGTCGGCATCACGGCCGTCAATGCGTTGAGTGCTTGGTTGACGGCCGAGATTCGGCGCGGTGGTTCAACATGGGTGATGGACTTTGAGAAAGGTCGACGTACCTCGGAGTTGCGGCAGTTGGGACGCGCTGATTCCACCGGCACGCGACTCACTTTTCTGGCTGATCCGACGATCTTCTCAGAGACGAAGTTCTCCTTGGATACGCTCACCCGGCGTATGCGGGAACTGGCGTTTTTGACGCCCGGAATTCGGATCACGCTTCGCGACGAACGGGCGGATCGGACGGAATCATTTCATTTTGAAGACGGGTTGGTTGAGTTTGTTAAATACCTGAATCGGACGCAAACGCCGCTGACATCCGACGTATTTCGCGTCATGGCAGAAGCGGACGACGTCGTCGTGGAAGTGGCCTTCCAGTACAACGACGGCTACACCGAAAATGTGATGGCCTACGCCAACAACATCTACAACCCGGACGGCGGGACGCACCTGACCGGTTTCCGCGCGGCCCTCACGCGAACCATGAACAATTATGCCAAGGGCGGCAATATGTTCAAAGATGTCACGCCGGTTGGCGAAGACTTTCGTGAAGGTCTGACGGCGATTGTGTCGGTCCGCGTGCCCGATCCAAAATTCACCTCACAGAACAAAGTGAAGCTGACCAACGGCGAAGTCGAAGCTGCTGTGCAGACAGTGGTGAACGAGGGATTCACGAAGTATCTGGAAGAGAATCCGCCGATTGCGAAAAAGCTGATTGCCAAAGCCGTCATGGCTGCGGAAGCACGCGAAGCCGCTCGAAAATCCCGCGACATGGTCCGCCGCAAAGGCGCGCTGACTACCGGCGGTCTCCCGGAAAAACTCCGTGACTGCCGCAGCCGCGATCTGGAATCAACCGAGCTGTATCTCGTCGAAGGCGATTCTGCCGGTGGTTCCGCCGACACCGGTCGCGACTCCAATATTCAGGCCATTCTACCGCTGCGCGGAAAAATCCTGAACGTGGAAAAAGCCCAACTCGTCAAGGTGCTTGATAATACGGAAATCAGCAATCTCTTCCGCGGCATCGGGTTATCTCCAGCCGGCGTTGATGAGGAAATGGATATCAGCAAACGCCGTTACGGCAAGATTATCGTGATGACGGACGCTGACGTCGACGGCAGCCATATTCGCACGCTGCTGCTGACCTTCCTGTTCCGCCACATGCGAGACCTCGTCCAGGGCGGCCACATTTATATCGCCCAGCCGCCACTGTACCGCGTGATCCAGCGCAAACAGGTGCGGTATGTGCAGACACATCAGGCGATGATGTCAGAACTGATCAGCCTCGGGATGAGCGGCACGCGGCTAACGGTCAAGGCCGACAGTACCGTCTTCGCAGATGAAAACCTGCAGAAGATCTGCGACCTCGCTGTGCAGATGGAACAGCCGCTTGAACTGCTGGAACGGCGTGGTATCGATATTCGATACCTGATCCGGTTTAGCGGCGGTGAAAAATCCCGCCTGCCGCGTTATCGAGTTGTGTTTGGTGATTCAGAAAAGTGGTTCATGGAACGCGATGACGCAGACGCTTTTCTCAAGTCGCTGCAGCCAGTTCTGCCAGAAAAGCTTGCCGAAACTTCCACTCCGGAAGGTGACGAGCCTCTTGCGCCTGAACAGCGTGCTGTTGCTGACGAGCCTGCTGCCCCACGCGAAAAGGGTGCACAGCTTGTCGATCTGCACGAAATTAAAACCCTCAATGACGTCTTCGCACAGCTGAAAGATTACGGTTTCTTCGTTGCTGATTACACACCGGCCGGACTGCGGAATGCGGAACCGATTTATCCATTCGTGCTGGAACGCGATGACGAGAGAGTCCCGCTCACCAACCTCCGTGACCTCCTAGTTGAGTTGCGTCAAATGGGCGAAAAGGGCCTCACGCTGACGCGGTTCAAGGGACTGGGCGAAATGAATTCGGAAGAACTCTGGGACACCAGCATGGACCCGGAAAAACGCACGCTGCTTCAGATCCGCATGGAAGACGCTGCCGCCGCCGATGAGATTTTTCGAGTGCTCATGGGCGACGCCGTCGAACCACGCCGCGAGTTCATCGAAAAGCATGCCCTCGATGTGAAGCAGCTCGATATATGAGTGCCTGATGTCCATCTCACGGCAACTCATCCGATGATTCTGCCTCATGGCGGATGTGTTTGAGGACACGCAGATGAATCTGATGAATAAGTTCATCGCTCCATAAAGTCCAGTACGTCTGCGGGTACATTCCCAAAACATACCACGTTGTGCCAGTGAGCCGCGTGGCTCCATTCGGGAGCGGTTCCAGCAAAAATTCGCCACGCGTTGAACTGAACGTGCCGTTCAGATGAGGCGGATGAATGTGACGGTATGGTGTGAGTTCGAACATCGGTTCAGGTTGTTCAAGTACGTCGAAGGCGAGTCGGCGATTTTCTTCCCAGACCGTAACCGGCTCCACAAACGTCCCAGTTGTGAATTCGCAGTAACGCGTCGCGCCCACACCTGACCCATCAATGCGGGCTCGCAGCGGCGACGCAATTCCGGAGCGGAAGAACCATGCCGGTTCTTCGGTGATCTCTGGAAACGCGATCACCTGCTGCCAGACGATGGCCGGTGACGCCTGAATGTCAATCGATGTTTTCACAGCAAATGTCGGATTCGGAGTGACCATGCCTTCGACCGCCGCCAGGAGCGGCAGGCAACCCACACACCACATCATCCCGCGAGCTTCTCGTCGAGGTCGCTGCGTCTGAACGGCAATCGATCTTCCCACTACGGCACCCATCCATCCCAAGGGAAACAGAATCGGCACGGCCATAATGATGCAAATCGCGCCTTCCAGCCCGACCAGCAGAAATGCACAGCAGCAGAAAATCATCATCAAAGTTGATTGAAGCATCGTCGCACCCAGCGATCGCTGAACGTTGCGATTGAGAAGAAAGGCACTCACGGCTCCGGCGACAAGTGGAGTGCCGAAGAACAACGCGGCACCGTAGCTGTCAAGGACGTAGATCGTCAGCACGGTGGACGCCATCGCATAAGCAAACCCGGCTGCCGCGCCGATGAGTGCAGCCGTCAAACCGGAACTTACCGTCCCTTCGTTCGGGTTCTGTATTGGAGTCCAGCCCACCTCCGAGGGTTTCCAGAGCTCAGTCAATTGGCGGTCCTGTTCCAGCGATTCCTGAGTTTCCGGTTCATCGGTCGGCAGCATACTCAGCACAAGCATGCCGATGTAGTTCAGAATCGGAAGCAACATCACCATCCCGAACCACGGAGAAATCCCGGCATCCCGGCAGCGGCGAAGACTCATGGCAACCGCGATCCACACGAACGGCAAAGTCCACAAGACCAACGTCATACCCAGCCACGGCGGAGCACCTTCGGTAAATCTCGCACGATTGCTCAACAGCGGCGTCAGATAGTCCAGCGGTGAGTACATCCGACCCGTGAGCCCGCCAATCACCGCCGCTTCAATCACATACTTCAGAATCGCCAGGCCGCAACCCCAGTAGAAATATGTGCTTCGACTCACACTGCCGTTCAATCCGAAGACATTGAACAGCGAAGGAAGCGCAGGAATCATAGTCACTCAATCCAGCCTGAGATGCGTGCGGGACAAAGAGAATAATTTTTTCGCTCCGCAATCCTCCCGGCATTTTAACGAACGTAATTTTGCGAATCAACATCGAGCTGTCATGATGAACATTGAAGGGATGGTTTGCAGTCAGACGAGCCTGCATGCATGTATTTCAGGATTTCTCACCGCAAGTGCCGATTGCATTTCACAAACCGTACGGCGTGCTGTCGCAGTTCACACCGGACGGGGTGCCGATCGTTCGCTCGCTGAGTTTGGATTTCCGAAGAATGTGTCCCCCACCGAGCGCCTCGACGCGGACTTTGAACGACTGTTGCTCTTGACCAATGAACCGCTGCTTCTGTTGGTGCGGTTTCGATGTTGAGAGATTCAAAACCCGGCACTTCGAGTGACATTCGAAAATCGTTGACGATCGACTCTGCGCAGTGGTACACTGAAGGAAGACAAAGGAGTTATCGGTATGCCAACATCAACGCAGGAACTTCAGAGTTTTCAACAGTTTGCCGCTGCCCGTATTCAGAACGGAGGAGCGATGCTGGAGTTGGACGATCTTTTGGACGAATGGAAACATCAGAATCCAGATCCGAAGCAACTGCAGGAAGATGTCCTGGCAGTCAAGGCGGCGTTGCGAGCGATGGAGAGCGGCGATA
>QWQG01000189.1 GCA_003670925.1 Planctomycetota bacterium
CAACAGTCCGCGAGGACCGATGGGGAAGAATGATTGTCACTTGGCAGATTGGCCGGTCGTTAAATTTTGTGACGTCTTATCGCGTGGGGCAGCGACGAACGTGACTGTCGACTTGCCGTCTTCGATAGTCCAGATGCAAACTTCACCATCGAACCCCCCAGATGCGAGCCGTTTTGAGCTAGGATGATAGGCATGCGACAACGCCCAATCTTTGTGACCGGTTAGGGAAGCAATTTGATTGTGTGCTCGAACGCCGAACTGGCGTACAGTTTTGTCGGCCGACGCAGCAAACAGAAATTCACCGACGGTGGACAACTTGAAAACTTCGCCACTGAAACTACTTTCGCCCGTCTTTACGGCATCAGCTATCTGCCAGCGATGGATCTTGTTGTCTGCGCCGCTGGAGAACACTTCCTTGCCATCGGGATGAAACGCCACGCCCGTTACCGATTCGGCGTGTCCGGCATAGGATGCTAGCAACTCACCCGACTGCGCATCATGCACTTTCGCTGTTTTGTCTCGACTGGCTGATGCCAACATCAAGCCTTCGTTGTTCCACGCCACAGCCGTGGTCCAGTCCGCATGGCTAGCGATGGTCAATTGTGCCTTGCCTGTAGCGACATCAAAAACGCGAATTGCGCCGTCTGGCATGGCAAGCGCCAGTCGGTCACCCTGCGGATTGAAAGCAACGTCCAACACGATGTCGGACGCCGCTCCGAGCACCTTGCGTAAATCACCATTTTCAGGATCGAACAGTCGCACTTCACCCAATCGACCCGGTTCACCGCAAGCGACGGCCAACGTCTTGCCGTCAGGGCTGAGTGCAAGGGCGTAAGTGCGCTGGCCGACGTTGGGGATGCGACGCATGAGCTCGCCATTTTGAGGATTCCAGACCGTTAACTCGTGGTAGCCGCCCACAAACAGGGAATTGCCGTCATGACTGAATACAAGTGCCGAGATTGGCATGCGATAAGGATATGTTTCGGGAGCAGAAGGATGCTGAGGTGGTGGGATGATCTCAGCTAATTCGGCCTGTGGATCATCGCCGTCAAATTTTGCACCTTCTTCGATCCACCTTTTGAAGATTGCGATTTGCTCCGCCGACAGCGGGTCTTGTTGCGCTGGCATTCTCTCGTCAGCAGCGTCCGAGATGAGGCGACGGTACACTTCGCTGGCGTTGAGATCACCATCTGTATTTCCGACGATTCCGGAATCGCCGGCCTGCATTGCTCTCTCAAAAGTATCCACGCGATACCCACCTTCAGTCTGCTTTGGACCGTGGCAGGCAAGACAGTGATTCATGAAAATGGGTGCTACGTCTCGCCGAAAACTTACGGCGTCCTCGCCATCCACGGGGGCAGAAACGCTTAAGACGGCAGCGATAGTTACGATGCCGATCCAGAGCGTGTCTTGCACCATGCAACTTAAGGTTCCCCGAACACGACTGACATGATGCGAGATCAATGACATGTTTGCAATCTGTTCCACGTCTGGTTAGCTGAACTGCAACGGAATGGGTTTAGCCTTCGCTAACGTGAATGGACGATTGAGTTGGTCGTGTAATTCTGTCGCGGGATCGATCCCCAAAAGATGGTAGATGGTAGCCACAAAATTGGCAGGCTCGACGGGTGATTCCGCCGGATAGGCCCCCTGTTTGTCGGACGCGCCGTAGACTTGTCCACCTTGAATCCCGGCTCCAGCCAAACAGATCGTGTACACATCGGGCCAATGCTCACGGCCACCATTTTTTAACGTTACTTTGGGTGAACGTCCGAACTCGGACGCAACGACGACTAAGGTCTCGTCTAGCTTACCTGCTTGATCTAGATCGGTCATTAACGCATGAAAAGCTAGATCGAACGGCGGGATGAGATCTTCTTTCAACGCCTTAAAGTTATTCCAATGCGTATCCCATGCGAATCCGTTGCGACCTTGCGTGCGTTCCCAATTGCATTGAACCAACCGAGTTCCGGCGTCCAACAGGCGTTTGCCTAACAAGACAGATTGGCCGAATAAGTTGCGTCCGTATCGCTCCCGCGTCGCTTTATCGACACTGGCCAGATCGACAGCCTGACGCACAGCCTCAGATCCGATGACGTCCATCGCCTTCATCTGATTCACTTGCAACGACTGAGCGAGCGGATTGTCTTGCCAGAATGCTGTTTGCCCATTTAACTGCTCTACCAAACGCAGGCGACGGCGAATGACATCAGATTCAATGCTGGGAGCCAACGGCAAATGTTGGAGTCTGAAATCGTCGTCGTTGGGATTACCGCCAGTGAGCATCGGATCATACTTGCCACCGAGTATTCCCGCGAATTGACCCGCACGGCGGCCGCCGGCGACATCAACACGATGTGGCACTAATACGAATGGAAACATGGGGCCATCCCCTGGCGCGATGCGGGACACACACGAACCGATGTGCGGCATGTCCTGGCGCGACATCGAATTTGCATCGTTTAAGGAGCGTGGGTACTTTTCGCCGGTAAACATCCAGTACCCGGCACGCGCGTGATCGTTATGATCATGGTGCATCGATCTCACAAGCGCCATCTGATGCATATGTTTTGCGGAATGCTGGCAGTGTTCACCAAAGCGAATTCCAGGTACCGTTGTTTCAATGGTTTGAAATTCTCCGCGGATTTCGGCTGGCGTATCCGGCTTGGGATCGAACATATCGTGTTGTGGATTACCGCCCGACAGAAAGAGAATGATGCAATTCTTGGCTCGACCAAAACCTGGCCCATGTTTTTCTTGCTGTGCCGCAGTCGCCGCGTGGGCATAGAGGTCTGATAAAGCCACTCCAGCCATTGAAAGAGCACCAACGCGGAGCAGGTCGTGGCGCGAGACTTTGGGTGAAAGTTGATGCAAGGAATGGCGTAATGGATTTTGCAAAAGACACCTCAATCCTGATCGCTAAAAGATCTTTAGCAAAAGACGCACGCTCCGGATAAGAATCACAAGCGCTCCAAGGGTACCACAATATTCGTATCGAATCTGTCGCGTAATCTTAAAAATTCGGCATTCTCCATCAGGTTCCCGCAGTGGCACTCCGCCGCATTCGGAGATAAGCTACGACGCTGGCAATGCAACCGCACTAACAAACAGACATCGCCCCGGAGCAATATCTTGAGGACCCCAAAACAGAATATTTTTGGGGCCATTTTGGTTGCCGCATTATCAGTGGTGTCGGTTCGGATTGTTCCTGCAGAGACTCCCGTGCTTGTCCCTGGGCCGTTTGTGGAACATCTTACGCCCCCTGCACTTTGCCGCGGACGAATCAATCGCATCGCCTGTTTTGGACGTGAGCTGGACGGGGCTGTGGACCTTTGGACTTCAACGCCAGGTGTTCGCCTCAAAGCCGTTCCGCTCGAGGCGAACGATGGGCAACAAGCGACGTTCGACATCGATGTTCCGGCTGAAGCTCCGTTAGGACTTTATGGCTTGCGTGTCGCGACACGCAGCGGGCTCAGCAATGTGCATCTGTTTCTGATCGACGAACTACCTATTGAATCTCGCGAGATTTCCTCAGTGACATCACCGTCGCAGAAAGTCACGTTGCCCGCGACAATCCACAACATCTGTCGTGCCGCAACGGTCGACCGTTACGAGATTGCAGTGACGCCCGGACAACGAGTGACTTTCGAAGTCGTTGGAAACCGTTTTGGCAAGAACTACGATCCGCTCGTCACTATTCGCGACGCTCACGGGCGCACGCTGGCGGAACATGACAACGACGTCGGTTTATGCTTTGACTGCCGCTTCGAACAGACATTCACTGACGGTGGCGTCTATTACGTTGACGTGCGCGACGCGAGATTTGCGGGTGATCCTACGTGGCAGTATGTACTCCGCATGGGCAACTTCCCGGTAGCCCGCGTGGCCGTCCCTTCCAGTGTGATTCCAGGTACTGTTTCGCAGTTGCGGTTGCCGCAATGTCTAGGATCTCTGATTGAAGTGGGCTTGCCTGCCGAGACGCCGGTCGGCTGGTTCTTTCATGAAGTTCGTGACACACCACAGGGGCTTGCGACGTGGATTCCATTGCGTGCTGATCATCTCGACAATTTGTTGGAGACTGAGCCGAACGATGTTCGTGATGCAGCCACGCCGGCGAAGTTGCCGACAACCTTGCATGGTGTGCTGGACAAAAAGGGAGATCGAGACTGGTTTCGCTTTGAATTTAAAAAAGGAGAATCGATTTCGATACGGAGCGATGCCCGTGTGCTTGGTTCGCCTGCCGATCTGGAACTCGCACTGTTCAACCCAGAGGGGAAAGAGGTTCAGCGTGTCGACGATGTGATCATTAGCGAAGGCCAAGAAACGTGGTCGGTTGACGCCCAGTTCGAATTTTCTGCGCAGCACGACGGGCCACATGATCTCGCCATTCGCGATCTCTCAGGTGCAGGAGGATCAGCCTTTGCCTATCGCATCGAAGTGACGGGGAGTGCGCCAAAGTTGGAGCTCAAGGCCGAAGTGTCGAGCGTGACACTGCCGCGCGACAACTATCAGCCCATCGCGCTCAAAGTAGTCCGAACGCGACTTGCGGGGCCTGTCGAACTGGAGTTACTCGGTGCACCGGCAGGCGTAGTGCTGGAGCCCACGACCATCCCAGCGGATGTATCGGAATTGGTTTGCCGCCTGAAAGCCGATAGTACCGCGCTGGAAGGTCTTGCCACATTGCAGATCGTAGCACGCTGGAAATCAGAAGACCCGAGCATTACGGCATCCGCTTCTACAGTGGCTACTACACTGCCGTTGATTGATCGACGCGTCAAAGATAATGATCTGCGAGTTTCCGCGTTGCGTGAGGATCAATTGCGTCCGCCCGCGTCGTTAACCGATCGCATCTCTCTGTTGATTACGCCGCCGGCTCAATTCGACGTGCAGTTACCGGAGGCCACGTTGCTGATTACAAAGTATGTCGATGGGGAGTTCCCCATCGTAACGACGCGTTCCCATGGCTTCGCCGCGCCGATCTCTTTCACGGCTCGAGGTGGCCAAATTGGAGACGAAAGCGAAGAACGCAGCAATATATTTTTGCGATTGCCGATGGCGACTCCGGACAACCCCAATGTGACAGGGCTGGTTTTTAATCGCATTCTTACCGACTACCGAAAGGCCCGCATTGAGTTGAGCGCGACGGCCAGCGAAGAGACACGCCGCGTCACACTCAATCGCACGTTCGATCTCGACTTGAAGGCCGCGTTTGCGCCCACCCCAGAACCCGCGTCCCTCGAAATTGAACCGGGGGGAATCGCCAAATTTCGCCTGCTGGCCAATCGCACACAGGTCTTCGCTGGGCCTTTGATTCTGACACCTTCCAAGCTGAACGGTTTCAGCTACCCAGAAAAATTTGAAATCCCGGCGGACCAGTCATCTGTGGACGTCGAACTGAAAGCAGCCCTCGAGACTGCGGAAGGTAACTATCAATTGAGCCTTGTAACGCGAGGGTATGTCGGAAAATATGAAGAAGAAGTGAACGGGCCGAACATTACGATCACAATTAAAAAGCCGCCAACGGAGCACAAGCCATGATTGTCGGTATTTGCGTGAAGTTTATGTTCAGTTGTGGACAGCACGAGATCGCTTCCGGTGAAACGCGAGTGCTGCAAGGCCCCACGGTATGGTTGCTGGTGGCGTTGCTTGTCGGGACAGGCAACGCCGCATTAATCGCAGGCGAACCACCTGACATGCATTTGCAGGTGGTTCCCGCGAAGTTTACCCTCTCGAGCGGTCGCGCGCGGCAGCAACTGCTAGTCACAGGGCAACATTCAGGAGCTGATCCACGCGAAGAAGCGGATCTGACTCGCACAGCAACGTTCGAGAGTCTCGTGCCATCCATCGCTCTGGTCACGTCGACCGGTGTCGTCGTTCCTAATGGATATGGCACGGCCCAAATCGTAGTCCGTTATGCGGGCCAAGAGACACGAGCGGAGGTTCACGTTGAGGGGATTGCCGACCCGGATCCAATCGACTTTGAAACCGAAGTCGTTGCAGCGATCAGTCGCGCCGGTTGCAATTCCGGTGCCTGCCATGGCTCACCGAAAGGGAAGGATGGCTTTCGACTCAGCTTGCGTGGATTTGATCCCGCACTGGATTTTACATCACTCACGCGGGACGCATCCGGGCGGCGCACCAATCCGTTCGCGCCGGATGAAAGCCTGATTCTGAATAAGGGCCTAGGCCGGATCGGACACAAAGGCGGTGTTCGATTCGGAACCAACGACTCAACATATCAAGTGCTCCGCACATGGATCGCGCAAGGTCGGCTTCCCAGTGTTGTGAATTTAAATGATAGCGACAAAAAACGAAAACTTGAACGGTTAGAAGTTCTCCCGGCCCGTCGCCGCTTGGCAGCCTCACAGCCTCAGCAGCAACTTGTGGCTCGCGCCCACTTCAACGATGGCACGGCCCGCGACGTCACGCATCTGGCTGTGTTTACGTCGAGCGATCCGGCCGCGGCGACTGTCACAACAGAGGGTTTTGTGGAGTTTAAAACGACGTCGGAAACGACAATTCTCGTGCGTTATTTGGATCAAATTCGCGGGGCCGAGTTGACTTACGTGGATCGCGATCCTGATTTTACTTATGCTGCGCCACCCGTCGCCAATTTTATTGACGAGTACGTGTTTGCTAAGCAAAAAGATTTGCAGTTGCTTCCAGCGGAAAGAAGTAGCGATCCTGTGTTTTTGCGGCGCGTCTATCTGGATGCGATCGGGACGCTGCCCACGGCCGACGAGGCAAGCCAGTTTCTCGATTCGTCTGATCCACACAAGCGAGAAACATTGATCGACGAACTTCTCGCACGTGAAGAGTTTGCGTTGTTTTGGGCTTTGAAGTGGGCCGACGTGATGCGTGGCAGCGACGTGACGATTAGCCGCCGCGGCGTACATAGTTTCCACCGCTATCTGGTTCAATTATTTCGCGACGATCGGCCGCTTGACAAGTTCGCGGAGGAAACACTGACCGGTTTGGGAAACACGCTGCACCAACCGGCAACCAATTTTCACCGCATCGCCCGCACGCCGGAGGACGCAGCCGAAGCAACGGCTCAGCTGTTTCTTGGCGTCAGGATCCAATGTGCAAAGTGCCATAATCATCCCTTTGAGGCGATTACCCAAGATGATTATTATGGACTAGCGGCTTACTTCGCGCGCGTGAAATTTAAGGGTCAGCAATTTGGGCTCGACGACGAAATCGTGTACCTCGATCGTGGCGGAGAAATGCGTCACCCGACTCGCAATGAAAATGTTGCGCCAGTTGTATTTGGTGAGTCAGCCAGTGAACTGACTCCAGATGACGATCGCCGCCAAGTACTGGCCGATTGGTTAATCCGGAAAGATAATCCTTACTTTGCGCGGGCGACAGTCAACCGCATCTGGTTTCATCTGTTCACGCAAGGAATTGTCGAGCCGGTCGACGACTTTCGCGCCACGAATCCACCTTCCAATGCCGAACTGCTTGATGCATTGGCCACCGAGTTTGAAACACATGGCTATCGCGTGAAACCAGTGATACGGGCAATTTTGAACTCGAACACGTACCAGCTCGATTCTCGACCTGCGGCAAGGCAATCTCTCAAGGCAGCAAATAATAGTCGCTATTTCACGCACGCTGCGGTGCGGATGCTTTCCGCCGAGCAGGTACTTGACGCTATCTCAGCGGCCACCGGCGTCCCTGCGGCGTTCCCCGGTTTTCCGGCAGGGACGCGAGCCATCGAATTGGCCGAAGGCGCCGTAGATCACCCATTTTTGGTGGCGTTTTCAAAGCCCGTGCGTGATGTCAATTGTGAGTGTGCCCGAGAAGACGAACCGTCGCTCAACCAAGTTCTCCATTTGTTGAACAACCCCAAGATTCTCGGCGATATTACATCCAGCACGAGTGACATCAGTCGTTGGGTCGCTGCGGAGCCGCACGATGCTACGATCCTCAATGGAATCTACTTGGCAACACTCAGCCGCCGTCCGACCACCGATGAACTGCAATTGCTGGCAGATTATTTAGACCAATCGCCTGATCGCCAAACTGCATTTCACGACTTGCAACATGCCTTGCTGATCTCAAACGAATTCCTGCTGCGACACTAAAATGGGGGGTATGAACTCACAGAAGACGGTGTGTGTGGCGAGAATTCGGGTCTTAGTTTGCACGCGACTCAGGGTGTTTTTTGTGATGCGTGCTTCAGTTTTCGATACCGACGAATCAGCTGATTTGTCGAACTGTCATGTGCGAGCGAGGGCTCCGTCGTGGCTGATAGTTCCGGGACGATTCGCTGAGCCAGTGCCTTCCCCAGTTCGACACCCCATTGGTCGAAGCAATTGATGTTCCAGATCGCACCTTGCGCAAAGACGAGGTGTTCATAAAGCGCAACGAGTTTGCCAAGATATTCCGGCGTCAGTCGCTCCGCGAGAATTGTGTTGGAAGGGCGGTTGCCGTCAAAGACCCGGTGCGGCACGAGCCAATCGGGTGTGCCCTCGGCTTTGACCTGATCGGCGGTCTTGCCAAAGGCGAGAGCTTCGGCTTGAGCAAAGACGTTAGCCATGAGGATGTCATGGTGCTGCCCGAGTGGGTTAAGCGATTCTGCGAACGCAATGAAGTCACAAGGGATCAGTCGGGTTCCCTGATGAATCAGCTGGTAAAAGGAATGCTGACCGTTGGTGCCCGGTTCGCCCCAATAGATCGGACCAGTGTGGCAGGCGACTCGACTTCCATCCAATGCGACTTGTTTGCCGTTACTTTCCA
The DNA here is from genome assembly GCA_003670925.1 of Planctomycetota bacterium. Lineage (GTDB taxonomy): Bacteria > Planctomycetota > Planctomycetia > Planctomycetales > Planctomycetaceae > SXXK01. The sequence continues at coordinate 8,746 of QWQG01000189.1, forward strand.
TTGTCAACTGCTGCAGGTAAGCCGGGAATCGCTTCAAATATTGGTCATACGGTAGAACGGCGATTGTATGGGCACCGCAAAAGTTGTTGTTCCACAGGGCCAATAGCCCCATGAGCACTGGCACGTTCTTCTCGAACGGAGCAGTGCGAAAGTGTTCGTCCATTTGATGAAAACCGTCCAGCATAGCCCGGAAGTGACTCGGCCCAATGGCCAGCATCGTGGACAGGCCGATCGCCGATTCCAACGAATACCGTCCTCCCACCCAATCCCAGAAACCAAACATGTTCGCCGGATCGATACCGAACTCAGAGACCCTGCTGACGTTGGTTGAGACGGCCACAAAATGGCGGGCTACGGATTTCGGATCACCACCGAGGCCGTTCAGGATCCAGTCGCGTGCGCTGATCGCGTTGGTCATCGTTTCCTGCGTTGTAAACGTCTTGGACGCTACGATGAACAGGGTCTCGGCCGGATCTAGGTCAGAGGTCGCTTCGGTGAAGTCAGTGCCATCAATGTTGGAAATAAACCGGAACCTCAGCGACCGATCGCTGTAATGCCGCAGCGCCTCATAGGCCATAACCGGCCCAAGGTCGGAGCCACCAATGCCGATGTTCACAATGTTTCGAATGCGTCTCCCCGTGTGGCCCTTCCATGCACCGCTCCGCACTTGGTCAGCAAAGTTCGCCATCTTATCGAGCACAGCGTGTACCAAGGGAATCACGTTTTCGCCATCGATGATGATGGACGCCGTGCGCGGGGCGCGGAGGGCCACGTGCAGTACAGCGCGATCTTCGGTGATATTGATTCGGTCACCTCGAAACATCGCGTCGATTCGCGAACGCAAGCCACATTGCTCGGCAAGTCGCATCAGGAGTTTGAGAGTCTCGTCGGTGATGCGATTCTTCGAGTAATCGAGGAACATACCGGCTGCCTCGATCGTCAGGCGTTCGCCACGTTTTGGATCATCGCCGAAGAGCTGCCGCAGATGGACATCTTGGATTTTTTGCTGGTGAGCCTTCAGGTCATGCCACACCGGGGTTTCTGTTAGCGAGAGGTCTGCGTGGTTCATTGGTTCTTTCAGTTCACCTTTTCTGCGTTTGATTCGGAATGCGGGATCGGGAATGCGGCTGTGCGCCCTTGTTCCCCAACGCAACAATAAGTCAGTTCGGATTGACCGCCTTAATCTTTCTTCTCCTTGATTGTGCATAATTCCCAACATTCTGCCAGCGACTTCAGAATTCGTGCCTGCTCCGTCTTCTCCGTCGGTCGTGAAATTGTTGCTTGCCTCAAATCAGGCGGATTTTGTCTGCTGTGCCTGATCTCGCAGGAATTGCGGCGCGGTGATTCCCATCGAGACATAAATGCTCATGAGGCCGTTCACACGAAAACGCTCCGGCGTCGGCATTAACGCTAGCACACCGGCGGCCTCTTTACCGAAAAAACACCAGACTACGCTCATGGCTTTAATTTCAGACTCATCCTTGCGATCGAACATCGAGACCAGTTGTTTTGACGTTCCGTAGATGCTTCCGACCAGCGGCACACGGCTTGCCACCGCATCAAACAACCGTTGTGAAAATCGCTTAGCACCCATCTGTGCCAACAGCCCAAGACTAAAAATTGCAACGAGGACGACGGTCCAGCCGATCACAGAGGCCGTCGTGCTGTTCGCCACAAACTTGAGCCCCAGCGATTGCAAACCATTGCCAACAATCGTGCCACGTCCGATCAAACGATGCACAAATCCCGCAACCCAGACGACGATCCCGATTGTCAGGACTGCCGGCAACACAGCACATTCGTCACCCCCACTTTGAGCTGGCAGGATGCACGCTGCGGCCCGACGATTTCTAGTTTTAACGCCGCAAGCGAAATTGCAGGTCGTACGGCGTTGCGTTATGCTGATCATCCGATCTGGATACCTCACTTAATTTGATGCGAATCAAGAAGCACTGCGAGGCAACCTCAGAATCAAACATCGGTAGACAACTCAATACCACTGTTTCCTCAAAGATTATTGACACGATATGCATGATATCACCCCTCCGGAAGTCCTGCGGCAGAACTCAGTCACGATCATTCGTCTGGGCGAAGACTACGCAAGTCTCTACGAAAACATGCTCGAAAATCTCAGCTTCATTCAGCAGCTTGCGCAGTCTGCCACGCCTCCGTATATTGTGGTGGATTTGCGGCACGTGAAGTTTATAGGTTCCGCCTTTCTCGGTCTCATGGTGACCACGTATAAGACGACCACCGCCCGTGAATCTGGCCGATTTGCGTTATGCGGACTTAACACATTTTGCCAGACCGCCATCTCGATTTCAAAGTTAGAAAATCTCATTGAAATCTTTGACACTGCTGAAGATGCGGTTCGGGCCTTCACGGCGGATCTCAATCTGTAGTTCATCCCCTACCAGTTTGCTCAGCAAAGTGGTCAATCGAAAAAAGAATTTGATCGGACGCAAAATGCGGCCCTCGGCGATCCGGTCTGCTGAACTAGGCGGATCACGTCACGCCTCACGGCAAAAAGAAGACCGCGTGAGACGTTGAGGTGAGAATCGACGCGACTGGCACCCGAGCAGCGACGCTCAAAAACTGCGGCCGCCGTTTCGGAACGCAACTCGAACCATTGGCTACGCAATGAACGAATCAGAAAATTATGGATGTTTACCTAAAAACACTGCGATGTTGGTCATTCGAGATCAAAAACTGAGGCTTTAGACAGATCGCATGTTCCCACTCATTGCAAATATCCCTTGACGATGGCAGATTCACGCCGTCCTTCTCGTCCCTGCGAGGCACAAGCGGAGTCGGAATTGCAAGAATTTGGAGGTTCGCATGAACCAAGACTGAATTCTTCCAAATCCCGAGAGAAAAAGACATTTTAAGCAAACTTGGGGCTGTGGATGCCCTGAAATCTTGAGACAAATTTTTCTGATTTATTTTTTCTGAAAATTGTGTTATCTGTCGCCATGCATCTGCGGTCAGGCGTCCAGAGGTGAACGTTATGAACGTTTACAAGGATTAACCCACAGAGGAGAGTGAGATTAAGATGAAGAAATTAGCGACAGTATTGGCGACAGGTTTGCTAGCTCTTGCTGCAACTGCAGAAGCCGGTTCAAAGTGCAATGGTGGTGCTGTGAACAACAGGTCAGCACGAGGCAGACATGTGCTGACAGCAGTCGTGGCTCATCCTGCAGAGAAGGACATTGTAGACACAGCCGTCGGGGCTGGCTCATTCAAGACGTTGGTAGCCGCCGTGAAGGCAGCTGGTCTCGTTGAAACCTTGAAGGGAGCGGGTCCGTTCACTGTTTTTGCCCCAACCGATGAAGCATTTGCGAAATTGCCGAAAGGGACAGTGGAAACCCTCTTGAAGCCCGAGAATAAGGCGAAGCTTCAGGCCATTCTGACTTACCACGTGGTTGCGGGTAAAGTCATGGCGGCGGACGTCGTGAAGATTACGGGCGCTGTGTCAGTGCAGGGTCAGCAGATTGACGTGGCGGTGAAGGACGGCAAGGTCAAGGTCGACGGAGCGAACGTTGTGAAGACTGACATTGCCTGCTCAAATGGCGTGATTCACGTGATTGACAGCGTGCTCCTGCCTGCCGACAAGGATATTGTCGACACCGCCGTCGGTGCTGGGTCGTTCAAGACTTTAGCCGCAGCCCTGACCGCCGCTGGCCTCGTCGAGACGTTGAAGGGTGAAGGCCCGTTCACCGTTTTCGCACCAACCGATGAAGCCTTCGGCAAGTTGCCGGAAGGAACAGTCGCGAACCTCTTGTTGCCCGAGAACAAAGACAAATTGATTGCCGTGCTCACGTACCACGTTGTGCCAGGCAAAGTTTTGGCACGCGACGTCGTGAAGTTGAAGTCAGCGAAGACTGTCAATGGCAAAGAGGCCAAAATTAAGGTCAGCGACAAGGGAGTCATGGTCGACGGGGCCAAAGTTGTGACCACCGACATTGAAACCTCAAACGGCGTGATTCATGTCATTGACAGCGTCATTCTTCCGTAAGCGGAATGAGGTGAGATCTTGAGTTTCCGGGCCGGTCGACGCAAAGTCGCCCGGCC
>QWQG01000022.1 GCA_003670925.1 Planctomycetota bacterium
AAATTCACCAATCTTATCCGTGGACTTCTGTTTGGGGGCAGAGAGTGGTTGGGATTCCACACAGCCCAACAGCAGAATCGCAGCCAATGCCATTGGCAAGTGTCGATACATGGTTTTCTCCTAGTTCGACTGTTCTAAATTCTTCTTCGATCTAAGTTCTTTGGTGGTAGTTTTTTATGTCGTTGCCAGTGATAGAGTTTGGCCAGTTGATTTCTCTCCAGCCGCTGATTGGTGCGGTGGTTGACGACGCGGGGTGAATCGCATTTGTAGGTCACGCGAATGATCGAAGCGATGTTGCAACGCACCTGATTGAACGTCATTGCCGGGGTCTTTTTTTTCCGCTCGCCGGGTTTCGACGTTCAGGAACCAACTGGCCATTAGTGACAGCGTCTGATGATGCTGCCAGCCAACCCAGTTGCGAACTTCGTAGTCCGCCATGCCGGCTTCACCCTTGCCTCGATCGAAGCATTCCTCGACGCGGTGTGCCGCCTTGGACACTCGCCCAAATTCTCCATGCGAAGTCGTGATACTCGCATTGCTCATATAGAAATCCTGTTTGGCAATTCCTTCATCGCGGTCTCGATATCGGATCACCACCAATGTCTCGATGGCGACTCCCGCTGTACTGCGGTGGCCCGTTTCAATTCGACGCTTCAGCAGTTCAACAACAAGAGGTCCCTTCTCTCCATCACGAACATCAATACGCTGCCAGGCAGCGTCCGGTTGTGCGGCCGCCCATTGGTCCACACGCACGGCTCGCTGTGACTTTTTGCGGTCCGTTTCTGGTTCATCCGGTTGTTCGGTTTCCAAGTCAACGAACTTCGTGTTGCAGGGGACAGCCAGCAGGTATTGTTCGCCGCGACGCTGTAATTCCCTGCGAAATTCGATCGGTCTGCCAAGTTCGTCATCACCGGTGATCCACTGATGAGGCAGGCTTTGGCCATGTTCAGCGAGCAGCTCAAGGCACATTACATGACGATTGCGATACTTCTGTTTGTGCTTTGGAACACATGCTTTCTGCATGCGGGATTTATCCTTCGTCCATTCTTCGGGAAGGTACAGATCGCCGTCGACAAGAGCATGTCCGCGACCGCTGACATATCCCAGAAACACACCTACCTGACAGTTGTCAACTTTACCAAGGCGACCGCACCACTGCCGCGCGACTCCCACGGACTGTTTGCCCGATTTCGGAAACGCTGAAGGATCGAAAACCAGGACGCCATTGTGTTCGCCCAGTTGCTCTGCGATTTGCCGCGCGAGTTCTTTTCGAAAGGGCTGATCCTCCCATTCCGAGATACCGATGAAGTGCTGAATCGGTCTTCGGTCCATTCCAAAATGATACGCGATTGACTCGGCATTTTTGCTCTGCAGATCGGAACACAATCCACTGACGACTGTGGTGGCATAATGACGCTGCTTGAGTCGTGGCAATTGCGAAGTAAACGGTTTCATAAACTCATCCAGCCTCGCGAGGGACTGAGCAAACAGACCCTCCTCAACGACACATTCCAGCACCAGTTCTCTCTTCCGCGTCTCGAATAAGCGATCCATCGCTCCGGCTCCAGAATCCTTCAAAAAATGTCATGTCACGCCGCTAACATCATGACACAAAACACCTTGCGGAATCGAGACCAATCTCGTACAGTCGAACTAGTTTCATTTGCGACCGGCGAGCTGTCAGGTCTGCGGCTATCCTAGTTTTTTGGGGCTGCGAGGTTGTGTCAAGAGTGCCTGTCGAGGTTTTGGCAGAGGCTCGGTTTTGTCAGTGCCCGCATCGTGCCTATTCAAGAAACGGGTCGAATTGATCTACCGTTGCTCCTGTGGGCTTGGTGGTATTTTCAACGGGACTGTCCTTGACAACAGACTGGACTGCTCCCGGAGCCATTTCTTCGATGCGTTTTCGCGTGTAGCCTGCGGATGATTTTACCGCCCCGTTCGTCACACTTCCGGCTTTGTCAGTCGCGGCTTCTTTGGCTCGATCCAACGCGGCTTGGGCTCGATTTCCGAGCTGGACTGAGACTTCTTCGAACATTGAATCACCATCAGGTGATGCACCAGAATTGGAAGGCTGAGGTGCTGAGTTGGGGTTGTCAAAAATCCGAGCTTCCGTTGCCTGACCCTGTTGCGCTGGGGTGGGTTTTGCGGCTGCTCCGACAGTGGTGCTGGAGCCTGTTTTGGGTGGAGTGGATCGTGGAGCGGAAGCCCTGAGCGGATCAGCCGGAGTGTTGACATCATTCCGCAGGCCATCGATCACGTCAGCGGTTGAGAACCGTGACGAAGCGACTGGACGTGCAGGATCAGCCACCCCGAGCGGCGCTGTTTCCGGCTTCCGAGCCACTCGAAACGGATCGGCGATGACGGTGTTCCGCGCATCCTGTGGAAAAGGGATTCTCGTCAAGACGTCGTCGGGATCTGCATCAGTCCCTGCCTGCTTTCGGGACGAAGTAGGAATTTCATTGAGATTGGCAGCGTCAGATTTGACGCCATCCTGCACGGATTGGTCCAAAAACGACCGCAGTTGATCCAGTGTGGAGTTTTCTTCCGTCACAATGTCAGCCAAGGAGTTTGCGACAGATTCAGAAATCAGATCCGACGATCCGTGTGCCATGAGAGCGCGGGCCAGCTCGGGGCGATCGGTCCACTGTGACGGTGACCAGTTACGCACATCGGCATACGCTAGTCCGACAGAATGCTGAGGCGTCCGCGGCACCATCTGGAATCCGTCGTGCGAATGAACAACGTGATACTGGAGCGCGACGTACATCGCCGACGCACCCAGTACCGTGCCGAATAGATACGGCTTAGTTTTGCTCATCGGATTAATCCTGATCTTCGGAGGTGGAACTTTGAGACGCTGAAAAAGATTGAAACTTTCCCAACATGCAGTCAAGGGGCGGGGGAATCAAGCCGGATACCCAACATCCAAGACCACAGAGCAACCCTATCACGTCTCTCGCTGTTTCCTTTGTGCTGTTTCATCATGGCTCGCGTTTTTCAACCAACTCACGCTCCAGAGCCCGTGCATGTTTTCGCAGTCCACAGACTTTACGTAATAAGCCTTTACGGCACCGTCCGGATGTTCCACGGCAAACTTCCCGCAGTTTTGGAAATTCCGACACGAAGGCTCAAGTTGGGACAGCACCACCGCCTTTCCATAGCGAAATGTTGAATGAGTCGTCTGCATTAAGCCCCGACGCGCCGGTGTCCCCCCGCCAGAGGACACCTGCCACCGGCGGTTGAAGAAACTGGCTTGGGTATGCCTCAAAATTCTCATTTTCATTGCCCGCGACTGTGAGCCGTTGACGGAACTGCACGCGACTACCATGATTCGCTGGGATCGTCGATCTGCAATGCGTCATAATCGATTCTCACTTTGAAACCACAACCGCTTTTTCGCAATTGAAATACGATATGGACTACAGCTTCAAAGGCAAAAACGCCCTCGTCACCGGTTCTTCAAAGGGGATTGGCCGCGCAGTCGCGGTCGCATTGGCGCGGGGTGGGGCGAATGTGACGATCAATTGTAGCGCCAGTCAGGCGCAAGCCGAAGAAGTGGCGCGTGAAATTCGTGACATGGGCCGAAAAGCCATTGTTGTCGCCTGTGATGTCTCCGACTTGAAAGCCGTTGAGGACATGGTCCAGCAGACCGTTGAGGCATTTGGGAGCCTTGATCTTTTTGTCTCAAACGCGGTCTACAGCGACCGCCAACTCATGGTCGATGCCGACATGGACGGGTTCAGACGTACGATCGAAGTCAGTATGTGGGGCGCGCTGCATGGTGTCCGCTCGGCGGCGCAGCAGATGCTGAAGCAAGCTCATGGCGGCGCGATTACGGTCATCAGTTCACCGCATGCGATCATCCCGTTTCCAACGGCAATGGCGTACAACATGGCCAAAGCTGCAATTGACCACATGGCACGCACGGCCGCGATTGAACTTGTCCGATCTGGGATTCGCGTCAACGTATTTCATCCGGGCTGGATTGATACTCCGGGCGAGCGAAAATTTTTCACCCAGGAGCAACTTAAGGAAGGCGGTGAAGGTCTGCCGATGGGCCGCATGGGAACCAGCGACGAGATGGCACATGGAGTCTGCTTCACATTAAGCGACGAAGGTTCCTATATGACCGGCACCACACTTACGATGGACGGCGGCGTTGGCCTGCCATGGTGGTCGAAGCGGACTGAAGGCAAGCAGTAGCGCTCACAAACGTGGCTGAAACAGTTGTTCAATCGGGATCTTTCGATGAAACATGGACCCCGTAGGGTTTTCGCAAAAATGGCGACATTGGTCGGTTGAACACACTCGCCGCAACGAATCAGGCTACTTAACGTACAGGAACTCGTTTGAGTTCAGAATCACATGGCACAGATCCGCCAATGCTGCTTGAGACGGCACGGCGGGAGGACTGATGCCTCGTCGTGCGGACAGGCGGATGGCATGGTCGGACGAATCTTCAAAAATCCCGGGAACAGGTTCAAATCGCCAGAAGCCTTCAGTCTGTGGACTTGGTTTTTCTGACGTTAAGAGAAGCTGTTCCATCGGCAACGCAGCGGACGACAGGCGAATGTCATCCAGCAAACCATCGAAGAAACTATCCTCTGCCCCAGTGCGAAATCCAAGGCTCAGTGGAACAGGATTGGTGAAGTCTGAAGAAATACTATGCGGGATGATCGCGACTTGCATCAGGTCGTCGTCATTTGCCAAGTTCTTGAGATAGAATGTGGCGGTTCCAGAATCCGGCCCGGACAAAGCAGGAGTCACACTGACTGCAGCAAAGTACGGCACATGCAATTCCACGTGCTGATCTGAAAACAAAGCCGCTTCACGGATTCCTACGTCGTTGCCTTCGCCGAACAGTTGCAACACCAGCGTCTGTGGTTTGCGGCGGGAACCCTTGCCTGTAACGCCGAATGACCAGCCCTGTCTTTCTTTTTGCCCATCCCATTTCGCGGCAATGGTTCGGACTGCTCCAGTTTCAGACACCGATCGAATCTGCAGACAGGCTTCAATTGTAAAGGTTGTTCCGAGTCGCAACGCGGTGGAATCAGCCGACAGGCTCAGTGGTGTTTCACGAGGATCGATGATCACCGCCTGTCCATCACGATATGGAACGCGTCCAATCGGCACTGCGGCAAGTTCCATCGTCTTGCGTTCTGCGGCAATGTGTGCGGTCTGTTCGGCAATGAACTGTCGGGAATTGGTGACTTCTGCATGTGTCGGCAGTCTGCCCAAAGCCGATTTCCAAAGCGTTTGCAGGGTCTCGTGAGTTTCGCGCGACAATGTCTGGAGATGATCCGCAAACTTCAGCCCGTGGTTCATCATGATTTGACTGTTGAACAATAACAACGACTGTACGGGCGATGTCGTGGTGTCGCGAGATGAAGTACTTGTAAAAAACAAAGGAAGATCAAAGACATCTAGCAACGCATCGCGTTCATTTCGCATCATCCGAAGATAGATCGACCGCCGCGGAATATCGGATGGAACTCCAGGACCACCGGCAGTCAGATCCAATTGTCCTGTCACCGCAAGAATTGCGTCGCGAATCTGCTCTGCGTCGAGGCGGCGTGTATTGCATCGCCAATAAAATCGGTTGGTGGGATCGATCAGCTGGAACGCGGCTAATTGCGGATGTTCTGACGACTGTTTGTACGTCGCTGAGGTCACGATCAGTCGATGCAGATCTTTCATCTGCCATCCGTTATTGACAAAACGATCCGTCAGCCAATCCAGTAACTCCGGATGAGATGGAGGTCCGCCGAGCATTCCGAAGTCACTCGCATTTTGCGCGATCCCTCGTCCAAAATGTCCTTGCCAGATGCGATTGACAATCACCCGTGTTGACAACGGGTTGTCGGGTTGCGTCAGCCATTTCGCGAGAGCCGTGCGCCGTCCGGTGGTTTTTTGATTTGGGGCAGGCAGCACAATCGCGGCGGCAGCGGCATCCATGATGCTCAAATACCCAGGGTTGACTTTTGTCAGACGCTTCGGAATGATCGTGGGCGGAGCATGACTCCCGATATCAGTGACGATCATTGCGGTCGGCAGCGCGGCTGGTTTGGCATCGTCATGTTTTGCAAGGTCTCGCCGCAGTTCAAGCAATCGATCCTGCCTTTCCCCCTTGATTTTTTCGTCCAAGCGGTCGTATTCGTAATCGACCTGACGCCACGCCAAGTTGTGTAATTGTCGTTCCAGCGGCGACCGCGATTCGGGCTGGGCGTTCATTAGGATCTGAATATCGAGCGGAAAAATTCCGATCGCGTCCCGGGTGGCTGTCTTGCGGTACGGTGCTTCCAGTTCGGCGATCTGAGCTCGCCGTTCGGCAGTCTGAGTCTCCCACGCAAGCAACTGCGACTCGAATACCTGCTGCTCCGCTGTCGCGGCGACGACAATATTGTCCTGAGGATCAATGGCTTCAAAGAACGCCCGCAACCGAAAATAGTCCTCTTGCAAAACGGGGTCAAATTTGTGGTCGTGACACCGCGCGCACTGCAGTCCGACACCTAAAAACACGTCGCTCGTGGTGTCCGTGATTTCATTCAGAATAATGTCCCACTGACCACGCACGTCGCGGTTGTTATATTCATAAATCCAGTGTCGCATATAACCCGTCGCGACCAATGCGTCGGAGTTGTCCGGAAACATCTCATCCCCGGCTAGCTGTTCCTGCACAAAGCGATCATATGGCTTGTCGCTGTTCAGCGAACGAATGACGTAGTCACGATATCGCCATGCGTCCGGACGGTAGTGATCAATGCGATAACCATCGGAATCGGCATAACGCACAACATCCAGCCAATGTCGCGCCCCGCGTTCACCATAGTGGGGACTAGCCAAGAGACGATCCACCAAATTTTCGTAAGCGGCAGGATCAACGTCCGCCACAAAGTCAGCGATCTCATGCGGCGTGGGTGGCAAACCAATTAAATCAAAGGTCAAACGCCGAATGAGGGTCGCGCGATCTGCATCTGCCGCCGGCTGAAGATGCTCCGTTGTCAGTCCCGCGTGAATAAATCGATCAATCTCATTGCGACTCCAGTGATCGTTGACGTCGACGGGTGGCGCGACAACCTTCACTGGTTGCAGCGCCCACCAAGCCCGCTCTTCATCGCTGAAACCACGTTCCGCCTCTTTTATGGCTGCCATCCCTGGGCTTGCGGCCGGCCACGGAGCGCCACGCCGCACCCATTCTTCGAGCAGCCTGATCGATTCATCCGGCAGCTTCTTACCGGGTGGCATTTCCGCAGATTCGTGCCGGACTGCCTGCAGCAACCGGCTGTCCAGCACATTGCCTGCGAAGATTGCTGCGCCTGATTCGCCGCCGATCAGAATCGCCTCACGCGAATCTAGTCGCAAGCCGCCGTTCTGTGTTTTCTTGCCGTGGCAGGCATGACAATTCTCTGTCAGCAGCGGGCGGACTTTCGTCTCGAAAAACGTCAGATCCGCCGGAGTGAATTGCAGCACCTCGTTCGATCCGAGCGTCTCAATCGTTTCATCGGCATGTGCCACTCCCGGGGAGATCAAGAGCAATACGCTGCACAAGCACCATAGCAGAACTTTGATCGCTGTGCCGGGTGACACCGGCGGAGGAACCTGAACTTGTACGACCGATGATTGCATGAAGAAGTCCTGCGCAACAAGGAAACGGACCAGTCCGATCAGTTTGATCGGTCTGATCCGTCCGATCAGGTCACTGCGGTGCCGAACTTTGCTACTTCTTCACAAGCCAGATATTGCGATACACGACTGGATTGCCGTGACCCTGAAGATAGATCACATCAGGCGAATCCGCTTCCTCGTTCTTTCCTGGCGTCCCATGTGGCAATTCAAGATTGTCATGGATTGTAATGCCGTTATGCTTGATTGTCACACGGGCGTTCGTCACTTTCTTCCCACCCGCATAACGAGCGGCTGTGAAGTCCATGTCGTAAGTTTGCCATGTGAGCGGCGGGAAACAGGCATTGACCTTCGGTTTTCCAATTGAATAGATCCCACCGCACTCGTTGTTTTCACCTTCTAAACCAAACGAATCAAGGACTTGGCATTCATAACGGCCTTGAATATAGACGCCACTATTGCCGCGTTCTTGGCCACGTGCCGTAGGCTTGAACGGTGTGCGAAATTCGATGTGCATTTTGTAGTCGCCAAATTTTTCTTTTGTCTCACAATCTGCCGCCAGCAGATCTGTCATCGTGATCTTACCACGTTCAAACTGCTCGGCAGAAGTCCCGTCAAACAGGACGATTGCTCCCGCGGGCGGTTTCGCACCCAGCGTCTTACTCTGGCGTTCAACCTTTTTCAAGGTTCCGGTTTCCGTGCCGTCTTTCGAATATAGAATCGCCTTGCCATCCTTCAGAATGGCATGCCCATGTTCATCGTCAGCAACCTTGGTTTGGCCGTCTTTGGTTTCTCCATGGGCTTTGAATTTCTCTGTGCCCGTCCAGCCTTCACCCGGTAATCCGCCTGGGTACACTACGGCGTCGAACTTATGATCGCCCAATGCAATCACCTGCAGACCAAGTTGCACGTTCTGGCCATCATGTTTAATTTCGCCCGTATATTCGCCTTGCAGCGCGTAATCTGGGCCTGCTTCTTCGACGGTCAAAAAAGTATCTTCTGCCACAGCCACAGCCACCAGCAAAGGCAGCACGGCCAACAATTGAAATGTCCGGATCATAAACTTGCATCTCGCTCTGTACGTTTTTGAATCGACCACCCATGAAGCAACTACACGACCGACAACCGGCCACCAGTCAGCTTCACGACACGTTTCATTGTAGAAACTTCCACGCTCAAACTCGACGGAAATCAGGGCGTGTTTTTCAGGAGGATGGACATTCATGTCCGTCACATGGCCAATCTTTGGGACGTGAATGTCGGGGCATATTCCAGTCATGGGGTATCGGGGAGCACCAGAATACGGGCATGGCGGATGTCGAACTTTGGCGGGGAGGTGGTTTGCTCCAACGACACAAGTATCCCGAGTCGGCCCGGGCGCAGATCTTTGAGTTGCGATGTGGTCACCGGCTGACCATTTAAGCGAATCGCGACTTTCGGACCATCGACAAAGATTTCGACATCGTTCCAACCTGTACTCTGCGGTGCGGCGGTCACATTTCCGGGGACGATGGTTTTCACAACCGGCAAGGTCGCAATCTGTCCAAACGCAGATGCGTCCAGCGTAATTAAATGCGCCTGAGGATTCTGATCGCGACTGGCACCAAGGATCAGCATGGCCGAGGTTGTCTGTGCCGAAATCTGCATGCGAATAATGTATCGTCTAGGTTCACGCACCGTTTCAATAAACCCCAGCACACCCTTGGTCGGCGTGCCTTCCAATCGGATATGGTTATTTTCCAGGGTCCAGAGTGAGGGACCGCCGTCTGCTGATTCGGTGGTCTTATTAGCGGCTTGAACATAGCTGAACGAATCTTTTTCGGAAAAGAGGCCCGTGAATTGCCAACGATTCAGGATGCTCTGCAGTTGCTCAATCTTCACACTGGCTGTCGTGCCAGCATCTTTCGTCAGGCCATCTGCCAACTCCATGACCTGCTGGACATCGTCCGCCATCTGCCGCGGAAACAAGCTGCGGTCGGCTTTCTTGAGCAACGCCAACGCTGGCTTAAGCACATGTCCGACGTCTGCAAACTGACCAGCCGCAGCCGCGACTGCCGCGAGTCGCACGCCATGCTCAATAATTGCATCATGTTGCCCTGAAGTCACGGAACTTACGCGAAACTCTGATAGCAACTCCTTCGCCTTTGCCCATTCGTCCGTCTGGTACCGTTCGGCACGCCGTTGATTGATGTCCAGCGCAACGTCGATTGATTTTCCACGTGCCGCAAATTCTGCCGCTAGATTTAATAATGCAAAGTCCGCAGCGCCCGCCGTCTGCACTTCCGCGCGGTCGAATAACAGCCGAGCCAGCGTCCCGCGTTCATGCAGGGATTTCGCCTGCGCAATTTCACGTTTGAACAGTTCACGAAGTTCCATGTCAGCGGCGGCTATTTCAGCCTCGGTCGGAATCACAGTTACGGGAGCCACGGATTCGACGTTAACCACAATTGTAGTCTCGATCTTCGAGCCAGGCGCGAATACCATCTCCGGAAACATGGACTCAAACTTCAGCCCGATTTCATATCGCCCCTGTGCAGCTTGCGGCACCTGCCAGCGTAATCTGGTTTGCGGATCGATCTGGCACCCCGGTGGCGCACCTTCCATGATTTGCACCCGCAGCACGCGTCCCAAAAATGGCATGTGGCGATCAAAAAGTTTTAATTCAAATGCGTCGCCAGCTTGTACTTTTTGTTCGGCGAATGCAGGCATCGTTACCTTGAAAGATTTTGGAAGGACTGTGATCGTGATCGAACCCGTCGCCAGCGCTTGATTAGCGCCCGATTCGCAGAGTTCCACGGTCACCACATGTCGGCCTGCATCGTCGTCCGTCGGCAGCCATTTGAAGAGTCCTGTGACGGGGTCCACTGACATCCCCGGTAGCTGATTTTTTCCAAGGCGATACTTAAGACTACTGCCTTTCTCTAGCCGCGGCGATGCGGTCATCGTCACTTCGATCTGCTGCTGTGCCAGAAATTTTAAGGGTGCCATGCGCGGCAACGTATACCGAGTTATGGCGGCTTGCACGATCACACTCAATGTGGTCTTCGCAACAATGCTCTCGGTATCGTTGATCGTAAAAATGTATTCGATCGGAAGAAAGTACTCCGTCGGTGACTGAATCTTCGGAATTGACCATTCAACGGCGCCGGTGATGGGGTCAATCTTTGCTGCCGCCGGTGATCGTTGACCAAAGCGGAACTGCAAGCTACCAACAGTGCTGCTCGGCGTTGCCCCGTCAAATTCCGGCTGATACCTCACAACCTGTCCACCCTGCACGGTCACCGGATCAGCAGGTTTCAGTGTCCCGCGAGGAATTGCAGCGACAGAGTCCTGCTCAGCGGGCTCTTGCGGCTGGGGATTCCGGACGTCATGGCGATTCATAAACATGTACAGCGCAGCAAGGACGATCAGGGCTCCACTGGACACCATGGCAATGGTCACTGTCCTCCGATTTATTTTGCCGGCGCTCGTCCGAGAATTGACGGGGCGATATCCAACTTGTGGCAGAAAGGGATTTGTGGCACTCAGAGCCTGAGCATTTCCACCGCTTGTTGCGAGCATCAGATCTACGGCTGCACCGGAATCCATTTCTTTCAGAAATTGATGATACCCAGGGTCTTGGGAGTCCACCTCGCCACCAGTTGCCGCATTCAACACAAAACCCGTGTCGTCCAGCCCCGCTTCCTGCATGGCATCTCGGAGTGACTTCTGCGTCAGCTCGCGGCAGAACGGGGTGAGTGCAGTGACCAATTCTGCGGCGGTTTGAAATCGAGCAGTCGGATCACGCATGGTAATTCGACGCAAAATGTCGTCGACAACCTCGGGAATTTCGGGACGATGTGTTCTTGCTGATGGAGCGTCTTTTGAACACCGTGCCATGAGAACCTGCAACGGGTTGTCACCAGGGAACGGCATACGTCCAGTGATCAGACGGAAAAATGTACAGCCCAGACTGTAGAGATCACTGCGGGCGTCGACAGTTGCCGTATCCCAGCCCTGTTCGGGCGACATGTAGTCGGGAGTTCCCATGACTTGCCCGGCGCGAGTCACGGATGTTCTTTCCTGATTATCGTCATCCAAGCGGACCAACCCCATGTCCATGATCTTAACCGTCCCTTTTCCATCAGACGACCAGTCGATGATCAGGTTTCCCGGTTTAATATCGCGATGCACCATCTTCTGTGAATGTGCATGTTGCAGCCCGACGGCCACTTGACGAATCATGTCGCAGGCGATGCCGATAGGAATAGAACTGATCCGCGACGTAATTCGATCCAGTTGATCGCCGTTCACAAATTCCATCACCATGAAATCGACTTTACCGACGCGACCTGCGTCCAGCGTTCGCACGATGTGGGGACTGTTCAGCAACGAAGACGCGCGGATCTCACGGCGAAATCGACTGACGAGCGTTTGATTTCCTGTGAGCTTCCGTGACATGACTTTGATGGCAACAATGGCACCGGTGCTGTCGTCCCTTGCTTGGAACACATGCCCCATTCCGCCTTTGCCGACCGGGCCCAGCAGTCGATATTTTTCGAGCACAAAGCCCGTCTGGCCCTTGAGTAATTGACTGGCTTGCCATTGCGTCAGCAGACGCAGCGTAACGAGTTCGGCAGCCAGACTCTCGGCAATGGCGGCACCCGGATTGGCCGCGCGATTCTTATGGAGTTGCTTCGCGGCATCCTGCGCAGTCTCAAACTGGGCGGCTGTCAACAGCCCTGATTGATTGAGAAGCGACAAGAACTCCGTGATATGCAATTCCACCATGGTCGTGTTCTAACCTCTGATCGCCAAGATTTCCACATCAACAGCCTATTTGGAGAGGGTGATTTTTAGCTCCGTGCCAGCGACCAGTTCGCGTTCTCAACAGCGGAACACTGAAGGGTATTTGACGCGATGACGTGATGATGCTGTGGGTTACAACATGGGCGGGAGGAAAACGGGCAACTCTGAAGCTTACGCATTTGGATTTTCACAAATTAAGGCGTATTTTGCCCAAGTTCTCGGGAACGCAGCGTTGCCGCTTCGACGGCATCAATCAGCGCGGCACGGACGCCACCCTGTTCCATCGCGTGCAGACCGGCGATCGTTGTGCCGCCAGGACTCGTGACTGCA
>QWQG01000167.1 GCA_003670925.1 Planctomycetota bacterium
AAGTCTTCGTTAGAAATCTTTTCCCCACCGGAAAATTCCGCAAGACTGCCTTTGGTTTTGACCCATTCTAAGGCCGCAGTCACATCCAGCCCCATGCGATTGAGAACACCGCCGCTGAGATCAGAAATGGCGACAACCTTGCCGCCGGCTTTTGCGAGATACGCTGCCGTGAATGATCCCACGTTGCCAAATCCTTGGATCGCAATCGTCGCAGATTCGAGCGGGCGTTTGGTTTTGCGGAGCATCGCGAGGGTTAGCGTTCCGATGCCGCGCCCAGTGGCTTCTTCGCGCCCTTCGGCTCCGTAAAGTTCGAGAGGTTTTCCGGTGACACACGCCGGGCTGAAGCCGTGGAATTTTCCGTATTGATTCATGATCCACGCCATCGTTTGAGAATTCGTGCCCATGTCCGGCGCCGGAATATCTTTATCAGGGCCGAACAGATCGTGCAGTTCATCGACGAAGCGGCGTGTCAGTCGTTCAAGTTCGTCGATCGACATTTCTTTGACGTTGACGCTAATCCCGCCTTTCGCCCCGCCATAGGGAATATCGACGACAGCCGTTTTCCATGTCATCAGCGATGCCAAGGCCAGCACTTCATCGGCGTTGACTTCATGATGATAACGCAAACCACCCTTCATCGGGCCTCGCGCGCTGTTGTGCTGCATGCGATAACCGACGAACGTGGCAATTTCTCCGTTGTCGCGTTTGATCGGCACATGAACTTTGATTTCCCGTTCCGGAGTCATTAACAGCGTTCGCATACTGGACGACAAATCCAGCACCGAAGCTGCTTCCACGAAATACTGTTCGGCAGCTTCTAAAGCGCTCTTCATGTGCTGTGGGCCTTATGGACTCAAGGACGGAGGAAATAATTTGTGGACGGAGATATACGCATTCAGCCGGTTTATGCCAATTGAAGCTACCAATTTCCGTTGTACGACTCACCATTCCGCGGGGGGATTTGTAATGATATAGCGAGCAATTTCCCGAGCATAGAGGGCCATTCCGATGCGTGACAGAATTGGAGCTTCTGTTGAGAATAGTTTGGGGCCATCCTTACCATTTTCAAATGCCAAGGATGTGTCGCAATAGTGAACCAAGCTGTGATCGCAAAAAGTCTGCAGGACTTCAAAAGGAAACCGACGACGGTAAGGTGTCGTGCCGCGAATCCCACAACGGAAACTCAATTGCGGCGCATTGTCTGCCGATACGACCTGCCACAACACGGGGGCCGTCGTGACCAGAAGACGCCCCCCCGCTGCTGCGACCGCAGCTTTCAGCCGAGCAATCGGTTCCAACGCGTGACTCACCTGCAAACGGATGTCCGGCAAATCATCCGTGATCCAGTCGAATCGATTCTCGTTCGCCGCACCAGACGAAATCGAGAGAATCTCCGGTCCTTGCGCGCGGGCCTTGGCAAACAGCCAACTGCCCGTCGCAGACTGTTTGACAAAATGGGCCAAGGGATTGACGGGCTTCGGTTTCAGTCGCAAACTTGGATGTGAACAGACTGCATGATTGGGCGCGCTCAGTAGCAAACTGCGATAGCACAGGTCATCGGCGATGTCAGTCATATCAACATGCAGCACAACAAGGTCTGGTTTGAGCTTCGCGAGATCGTGTTCAAACTTCAGCCATGAAAGCAGCGGACAGTATCCGGGGATCCCGCAGTTGATCACTTCCAGCCGCACCATTGTTTGCTTGGCCAGGAATCTCTGCAAATGGGCCGAAACCGTGTCGTTTTCAGCAACCGCTGTGCCACAGATATTGTCGTCGCCGAGAACAAGGATGCGATACGATCCCGTTGACGCCGGGATTTCTGGTTCGTCGCCGCGACAACCAAATGAGTTGACCCGAAAAACATGATTGCCGCTGGCGCGACTAGCCTGATGCTTAGTTTTGAGCATTCGCTGGAGCTCATGATGACAGACTGCGGACGGAACAAGCAGCGACTGATCGGTGGCGGGTGCTTGGTGCGTGACGCTCTGCATCGCAGGCATCGATTTGCCTTGCAGCCACAATTCAAGCCCCACCAATGCGACAACCAACAGCATGCTGGCTGTTGCTGCATTTCGCAGAGTTGTCAGGGGACGGAATGCCATTGAGATCTGCGCAAAGAGATCGACCGCCGGCTACTCAAACGAAAGTCTGGGAATTCCGGGTGCTGTTTGACTGAAACGGGAAACATCGGAGTGTAAATGGGTTTCTGAAAATGCCTCAAGAGGAACAGAGCATTTGTTCAGTACTTTTCATGAAGGCAATCTTGGAGATCAGGCCCATCCGACGCATCGAGTGGAGATTTTGGCCGCCTTCGCAGTCGTGAGACTTCACAGCCAATTCTGTTGGGCCATCGTGCCGCGGGGGAATCGTCGCCGGTAGAATTTGCACGTCGCTAAAAACGTCCATTTCGAAATTTCATAGTCGGATTACCATGAAAACACTGCATATCACAATCTTGTCTGGATTTGTGGGTGCTGGCAAAACGGCCGTTCTGCAACATGTGCTGCAGAATCAGCAAGGGCTAAAAATAGGCGTGATTCGGAATAACACGCAGGATGAAGACGTACAGCAAGAAGTGACCAGACTTTGCGGGGCAGGGCAGTTCGACTACTTACTTATCGAATCGTCGGGCATTTCGGAGCCAATGCTCGTAGCGGAGTCCGTTTCCGCAATCAAGGCAGACCATGAAGCAGGCGTTGCGGCAAATGAGATGACGCGCATTGACACGATGGTTACCGTCGTGGATGCGACGAATTTCCTAACGGACTTTCAGAGTGTCGAAGAACTTCGAGATCGAGGGATCGAGGTGGATGATGCTGACAACCGCGACATTGCGCGCGTGTTGGTCGAGCAGATCGAATTTGCCAATGTGATCCTGTTAAATAAGACAGATCTCGTTTCAGCAGAAGAATGCGGTTGCCTGCTGGCTATCCTGAGAAAACTCAATCCGAACGCTCGTGTTTTGGCCATTTCACATGGTGAGGTGCCGGTTGCAGAAGTCGTCAACACAGGACGTTACCAACAGGCCTGGGATGTGGGAGATGATGCATGGCAGTCAGTCTTGACTGGCAGCGCAAGCAGTGAATCGGATGGGCACGGGGTTTCTAGTTTTGTGTATCGAGCTCGGCGGCCATTTCATCCGCAGCGGTTCTGGGACTTCTGGATGGAAGGTGAGCACACTCCGCATATTTTGCGTTCGAAGGGCTACTTCTGGCTGGCAACCAGACACGCGATGTCCGGATTTTGGTCACATATTGGACAGGTGCTGGCAGCGGAACCCGGCGGAACGTGGTGGGCGGAAACTCCGCGTGCAGAATGGCCGACAGACGATCCGGAATTGCTTTCCGAATTAGATTCGCTCTGGGATGAAGTCTGGGGGGATCGACGTCAGGAGTTACTGCTCATCGGCCAAGATCTGGATACCGCTGCGGTCAAGCATGCCCTGCATGCGTGCCTGCTGACGGACAGTGAAATGCAGTCCGGTCCGTCGTCGTGGAGAAACCTAGAAGATCCCTTCGGCTCATGGGATGCGGAACATGTCTGCGACCGGTCGCACGATCACGATCACGATCACGATCACGGTTGATCAGGTCATTCACCGAGGCGTGTTGACATGGCCGGCCCTGTGAAACAGTTTAGCGCACAGGATTCACGTTTAATATGCTCCGCGCGGCAATGAGTGAGACAATTGGTGAGCGGCATGCGTCAGCTTGCCGGTCCAAAAACGACATACCGGAGGGCTCACGCCGCTCCGCTCGCCGGACTCATTTCTGGCCGCGCGGAGTATAAAGTGACAGCCGTCTTGAGTTTTGAGTTGGTTTGGGGAGTGCCGCGAATTGTTGCGGCTTCGGCATTTTCGATGCCAAGTTATTGCGGCATCCAGTGGTCATACGATTCCCTACTTGGCAACCGGGAAGTGTGGATTCTGATCCATGGTGTGAACGATATTGGACGTTGAACGGTAAAAACCCGAGAACCGGTGAGTGAGGAAAAGTTCTGTGCGATTTCGCCAGTGTGACACGCCCCGGGAGTCCAGGTTGAGTTTTCCGGCAATTTCTTCGAATGCAGATTTCCTAGTCCTTACGAACGATACGCCAGACGCAAAAAACGCGGTAAATATTTGGCAGACAATCACCTCCAGAAACTCAAGACGAGTATTTTCTCCCGACGATAGGTCATGCAGCCCTCGGACTGCAGAGGTATGCCAAGATCACGGAGATCATGGCTACCAAACGATACATGAGCGAAATCAGCGACTGTAACGCCTGTCCAAATGTCCGGAACTCTGAGTAGCAGCGACGTGCTAATGAGGTGAGATTTATTTCCCGCCGCAGGTCGAGGGATTCGGTAACGGTTTGCCGAAGTTAAATGGACGGATATCTGGCAATCAGGGTGGTTGACGGAACGATTTCCTTGAGAAGGAGTAATGTGAAGATGAAATGGATTAGAATGTTCAGTAGTGCATTCGCACTGGCCGGAATGATGGCTTCGACTCAGGCCGGGCTGTCTAGTTCTGGTGGATGCACCAAGAGCTGCGGCTGTGCTGAAGATTGTCAGCCAGCATGTTGTAAACCTACGATTGCTCGTCCGTGCCACACGAACGTGTACACGTACCAGCGCAAGTGTTCGGACATCAAGCCGCCATGCTGCGACAGCTGCAGTGCCCCACAGTCATGCTGTACTCCAGCTGCTTGTGGCGACGGGAATGGCAACGGTTGTGGAAACGGGAATGGCAACGGTTGTGGAAACGGGAATGGCAACGGTTGTGGAAACGGGAACGGCAACGGTTGTGGAAACGGGAATGGCTGCAATGCAGATGCAAGCTGCTGTGCTCCAGCTGCTTGTGCAGACGGTAAAGGTTGCGGCAACGGTAATGGTTGTGGCAACGGCTGCAATGCAGACCCAAGCTGCTGTGCTCCAGCTGCTTGTGGCGACGGTTGCGGAAGCAACACTTGCGGCGAAAGCTGCGACTGCTGCAACGACGATTGCTGCGATATTGCCAAGTTGATCTACACGTCGATGACTGCTTGCTATGCCAAAGATCGGCGAGCAGCTTTGGACAAACTTGGTCGTCGTTACGACTGCGTCTGCCATCCAGAAATCATGAACGCTTTCGTCTACGGTCTGAACGACACGGACGAACGAGTTCGCCGCGAAGCTGCTGACGAAATCGGTGACCAAACTCGCCGGAACCGATGCTGCTGCAGCCCATGCGTGATTTCAGCCCTCACGTGCTCCTTGGCTGACTGCGACCGTGGAGTTCGCCGTGAAGCAACACAGGCTCTACGAGCATGTGGCTACGAAGTAGTTGACGGATGCTGCGACGGTTGCGGCGACAATGGTTGCGGCGACGCCGGAAACGGCAACAACGGTTGCGGAAGCAATGGTTGCGGTGCCACACCGGTTTCAGCTCCTGCTGCTGTTCAGCCACAGCCGACCCCATCTGCTCCAGAAGCAGTGCCTGCTCCAGCTCCACCAGCTGATCCTCAGGCATTCTTCCCTTCACGACTGCACAACAATCAGTCAAAGAAGAGCAGCTTGGCCGGCCTGTTCGGGATGGTTCGCTAGTCACGTCGACTTGAGGTGGGAAAGAACGGCTTCCTGTTTTGTAACCTCCTCGCTCTAACTCAGAACCTCGCGGCTTCCGGGAATTTTTCCCGGAAGCCGTTTTCGTTTTGCTGTGCAGAAGTGCAACCTGCGTAGTGTGGATTGTCGTTTTGTCGGAGGTTCAAGCTCCAAAAACCGCAGCTTTGGACCGGTCAGCAGTGGTGATCTCTTTTGACTCAAAGCCCATCCAACAAGTTCCCGACAATGCTCCGAAAGGCCGACACCTCAACCGTCCTCGCCGTCTTCGCGGCAGTCTGGATTACAGGCTTCCTGTGGTTCTTCTTCAGGAGCTCAATCGCAGATCCAAATCTGGCCCGCACTGAACTCTGGTCGATGATGGCCGACGAAGCCCTTGGACTCAGCGACGCGCCTTCCGATCCCCCAGGCACTGTGCCGCAATCCGGGATCAGGTACTTGTCACAGCGGCTTTCGCTATTTTCGTGGGCAGCCGTGATTCTCGTTCTCGCTGCCGTCCATGGTGACGCGATCTGCGTGCTGACGCTGCGCCGGTGCCGCTTGTTCTGGACGGAACAAGTCGTCATGCGATTGGGTATCGGGCTGGGGATCCTCTCTACTGTCACTCTGTGCTGTGGCCTTGCCGGACATCTGACCCGTTTGGCGATCATTGCACCGGCACTTGCCAGCCTCGCCTTGTCCTGCAGCATCCGCTGGAAGTCGAAAAACGAAACGCCGGCTCCGCTCACGCTGGTTCCTAAAGCACAACGCTCATCGCGGATGATCAGGATACTCGCACTGATGGTGATCGTGCCATTCGGCGTTTATCTATTGCTAGGAGCCGTCTCGCCACCGACGGACTTTGATGTCCGTGAATATCATCTGCAGGGCCCGAAGGAATGGTTTCAGCAGGGGCAAATCAACTTTCTGCCGCACAACGTGTACACCAGCTTTCCGTTTCTCACGGAGATGCTCAGCCTCACCGGCATGATCTTCGCCGCCGACTGGTGGCACGGCGCGCTGGTCGGACAGGTCGTCCTCTCCAGCTTTCAGATTCTGAGTGCGTTGAGCATTTACAGTATCGCCCGTCGCTGGATTAGCAAAGACGCCGCATGGCTCGCCGCGCTGATCTTTTTCACCACTCCCTGGACGCTGCGAATCTCTCTGATCGCCTACGCCGAAGGTGCGCTGACGTTTTATCTGATCGCCGCCACCATGTGTGCGCTGCTGGTTTGGCAGCTTCCAGGAAGAGCGATCGGTTTGTCGATCGTCACCGGCTTGTTGGCAGGCGCTTCCATGGCGTCGAAGTATACCGGACTCATCTCTGTGATCCTGCCGACCGCTGCCGTGATCGCCGTCCAGTTCAGGCAGTCACGGAACGCAGTGGTGACGGAAACTGGACCGCAACTGCAGGCTGCACATGGCTGGCGGCCGCTGCTGCTTCCGGCTGCCGCGTTCAGTCTCGGCGTGGCCGCGATGATTGCGCCATGGCTGCTGAAGAACCTCGCTGAAACCGGCAATCCCGTCTATCCACTGGCGTACAGTGTCTTTGGCGGCAGCGAATGGTCGCCCGAAATGGACGCACGCTGGAAACCAGCTCACGCAGCATCGGAACATCTCCTTAGTCGCATCCCGGAACACATTGTTGGTGCCGCCGTTTACAACAAGTGGACCAGCGGCCTGCTCTTTGCGCTGGCCGTCCCGGCTGTATTCCTGTGGCGCCGGGTTAAGACGCTGCCCGTCATCCTGTGCCTCATTCTCTGGGGCTTTGCGACATGGTGGGCATTCACGCATCGGATCGATCGCTTCTGGATTCCGTTGATACCGCTGCTGAGTCTCGCGGCCGGAACCTCATGGCTCATTTCTGTATCAAAGATCTGGAAGTCGTTCCTGTTGACTGTGATCGCCATTGTGACACTCTTCAACGTCCGCTTCTGCGGACTGGCGCTCGTCGGGTTTCATGTCGGACTTATGGATCTTGAAGCTGCCCGGCAAACAACGATTCGGACTGACATCCGCTCTCTGAATGAAACGTTGCCGCCAGATGCCAGGGTTCTGATGGTCGGAGAAGCCGAAGTTTTCGACGCCACGTTTCCTCTGGCCTACAGTACCGTCTTTGATGAATGCTTGTTTGAGGCTTGGACGACGCTTCCCACTGACAGCCAGCGGCCTGTCACCGAACGCCGGATGTTGTCGCCAAAACTGACCCTGCAGAAACTTCGCGAACAACGCATCACCCATATCTTCGTCAATTGGGGAGCCGTCCTGCGCTATCGCATGACCTACGGCTACACCGATTACGTCGATCCGGCTCGCTTCCAGCAACTTCTGAATGACGGTGTCTTGCGTTCCCGAAAAGTTTTACTGCAACAGCCTTGGAGCACATTCTCAAGCAACGAACAAACGATGGTGAAATCTTGGCGCGGCTTTCAGCAGTTGATCCCCAACGACTCGTCTTTCTCGGTCGGCGAGTTGTACGATGTCACGCAACCGTGATTGCCGCAGCTTGACGTCACGCCATGACGCAGACTCCCGCCATGAAGTGGGGCGGGAGCCGCTTGGGTTGCAATCAATGCCGCTCGCTTCAGTGAACGTCGGGCTTCAATTTTGCTGCGATTCCGGCGGGCGATCTAGCTGAGCCGCAGGCCCAGCTAATGGCAGGCGATAGCAGGCGGCTTCTTCAGCGTTACGGACATAAAGCCGATCACCGATCACAACAGGATGATTCCACGTCTTGCCTTTAATCGCTTTCAACGTGGCCAGTTCAGCATGTGCTGCAGGATCGGCTTTCAGCAGCACCACATCACCATATTCGGCGGCCACCAAGAGGAGTCTGGAATC
Organism: Planctomycetota bacterium; assembly: GCA_003670925.1. Classification (GTDB taxonomy): domain Bacteria; phylum Planctomycetota; class Planctomycetia; order Planctomycetales; family Planctomycetaceae; genus SXXK01. The sequence goes on from QWQG01000167.1 coordinate 8,404, forward strand.
TTCCAGCAGCAACACTTGCCCTTTGCCGTAGCGGCCGCCTTTCCATTGCCGTTTACCAGTTTTCAAGTCGATACAAGTGAAAATCGAATTATCAAAGCCGTAAGCGTGGTCTTCAAACACCACAAAGTCGTTGAAGTCCGGCTTCAGGTCCAGTGACGTCCAGAGTTCTTCTGCCGAATACTGTTCACCGTTTTTCGCCACGCGAATGCAGCGTGTCCCTGATCCCATCCCGGTGGGAAGCAAAATCGAATCACCGTTAATGATCTGCGGTTGCAAGTCTCGGTAACCCGTATGTTTCCACTCATAGTTCAGACGTTGTTTGCCAGTCTGAGGGTCGAGCAATTCGATGCCGTTGTTGGTCAGCATCAGCACCAATGGTTCATCTCCGACAGTCCCCAATTGCGGAGAACTATAGGAATGATCTCCCGAAGCCGTTGCCCATTTGAGCTCGCCGGTCGCGACATCAAACGCCAGTGTCCCCTTGTCGCCGGCACCACCAGCATGCACGATGACCAGAGAATTTGTCACGAGTGGCGACGAACAAAATCCCCACATTGGCGGTTCCCGCATGGCCACTTTTCTCAGATCTATCTGCCAGACGACATCGCCGGTCCTCGGATTCAGCCGCAGCAGATGACCACTTGCACCGAGCACGAACAAACCACCGTCTGCTAGGGTCGGGGTCGCGCGAGGTCCTGGGCCACCGAGCGAATCGTTGAAACGCGATTCCAGCTGCTGCTTCCAGACTTCTTTGCCAGAATCAGCCGAGTAGCAGACGACAGTTTCCAGCGTACCACGTTGCTCCTGAGTAAACAGCAGTTTGCCCGCGACAGCGAACGACGACCAACCCGGCCCGACGACGATTTTCCAGATTTGTTCCGGTGGAATTGCTGACCAGTCAGAGGATAAGACTGGACCATGCTGGCGACCGGAGCGATCTTCGCCGCGCAATGCCGGCCACTCAGGCTTCGCTAGCCACTGTTCCACATCAGATGCAGCAAAGTCGGTCAGCAACACCGATGGATCCTTATCGCGTTTCGCAACGACTTGATCTTCGTTCGATTCCTGCCACCGCCACTTCAAATCGACAGCAAAATCTCCCCACATTCCGTCGCTTTTGAGCAACGCTGAAAAACCATATCCACAACCCGCGAACAGAAGGGCAATTACCGTGCGGCGAAATGACAACATGCGACCACAGAGAATCGCGGCCAGCGCGAAAGCAGCAGTCCCCATGGGAATCGTCAGCACCATCACGGCAGGTCCCTGCATCGATTTGTCAAGAACCGCGAACGTGCCCGCCGCGGTGCCAACAATCCCGACAATCCCCACGAGTCGTTCCAACCATGAGGCGCGACTGAGTAACAGCCACCACAGCACAATCAGGATCCCACCCGCACCGGGTCCAATCGCGGCCGACATCCACAAGTTGGCTGGCCCGTTTTCGACGAGGCGAGGCAACAAGCGGGCGATCACCATCCCGGCAAGCAACATCGCCGCCGGCCAGACACGCAGTGGTCGAAAGCCAACTTTGATGGCTGGCATTGGAGCTTCCACTGCCGTCGGAATCGATTTCGTCTGATCGTCGCTCATCTGTTTCCCTCGTCGTTTTATTTCAATCCTGAACCCTGCCACACATGACGAAATTGCCGTCGAGCCTATTATCTACAATCCGCCTGATAGATTCCACAAAACTGGCACGCCTTTCTCTTGAAGCCATGCTTCCCTGTCAAACGCCGTGCCACTGCGTTACCCGGAATGCCAATGTTAGGGGACGAACGTCCGAGCACAAAGCAGCGTCTCGACAGAGCGAGACGGCTCCGTTGGAAGCGCCCAAAAGGCTATGTAATCGCAAAGTCTGGCTTAAAGTAAAGGCTGCAGGCTTGGGTCAACTTGTGAGTGTCTAGCGGATGCGACTACCATGCGGTCGCTTGTGACTGGAACTGTACCACTTCTCGGAACCATACGATGATTGTTTTGACCGCTTTCCTTGCTGTTTGTTTCGCACCGATGGCTCCCGATTCTGGCGAAGCGGACTTTGAGATCCGTAAAAATATTGTGTACTCCAAGGTCGCGGACCGCGAATTGTTACTGGATGCGTGGGTGCCCAAGGATGACACGCTCCACGCAGCGGTGCTGGTGGTGCACGGCGGTGCGTGGCGTTCCGGAGATCGGAAACAGTTGGGTGGTTATGCCAACGCCTTGGCAAAACGTGGATTTGCCTGCTTTGCCATCGACTATCGACTCGCTCCGAACCATAAATTTCCGGCTCAGATCGACGACTGCCGCGAGGCTGTCAAGTGGATTCGCAGCCATGCAGCCGAGTACAAAGTGGATCCTGACAAACTGGGAGCCATCGGCTATTCCGCAGGCGGCCACCTCGTTTGTCTGCTGGCCACAACTGGCGAAGCGCCGAGCGAAAAGAATGGCCAAGTTGATACTCGAATTCAGTGCGTCGCGGCCGGGGGTGCTCCGACAGATTTTCGGACTTCGCCGGATAACGGCAAATGGGCCAGATACTGGATGGGCGGAGATCTGACGACTGTCCCGGACAAATTTCACGACGCTTCGGCAACCGCGTTTGTCGACAAGTCTGACCCGCCGATTTTCTTCTTCAATGGCACAGCCGATGAACTTGTGCCGATTGCATGGAGCATGTCGTGCCACGATGCGTTGAAGGCACATGGCGTAAAAACGGAGATGCATCAAATCGAAGGGGCAGGGCACTTGCTAGCCGCTATGAATCCCGAGGCACTGGACAAAGCGTACTCGTTTCTGCAGCAGGAATTGCAAGGGCAAGCTAAAGTCCCGGCACAGCCCGCGTCGCCGGCCGCCACTGAACGTGAGTAGTTCGACTGTTCGAGATTCGCTTGTAGTCCCGGCTTTAGCCGGTAAATGGGCTGAATGTTCATGGGGTGCAGGCTGAATTTCCGCCTAAAGGCGGGACTACGAACAAAATGGGACAGTCGAACTAACTCTGTCATCGACAGGAAGAACCACCATGAATTCGCTTAACAAAGTCATCATCGTCACCGGTGGAGGAACCGGGGTGGGGCGTGCCACGTCGCTGGCGATGGCCCGTCTGGGATACAACGTGATCGTCAATTATTCGCGTTCACATGATGAGGCTCTGGCGACAGTGGCCGAAATCGAGAACCTCGGCGTCAGGGCGTTACCTTTTCAGGCGAGTGTAGCGGATGACGCAGCCTGTCGCGCGATGGTCGCATTTACGATTGAGTCACTTGGCCGCGTGGATGTACTCGTCAACTGCGCCGGCACGACGGATTTTATTCCATTCCACGATCTAGACGCCGTTTCAGATGAGGCATGGGAACGGCTTTACAAAGTCAACGTCGTCGGAGCCTTTCATTGCGCGCGAGCTGTGCGTGAGCCGCTGCTGGCGGCAGGTGGCGGCGTGATCATCAACGTCTCTAGCGTGGCCGCACAGTTGGGGCAGGGCAGTTCGATCCCGTATTGTTGCTCAAAGGCGGCGTTGGATAACCTGACAGTTTCCCTTGCCCGTACGTTAGCTCCTCAGATCCGCGTGAACGGGATCGCACCGGGCTTTATCGACGGACGCTGGACGCAAGACGGTCTTGGATCGAAATTTGACAGCATCAAACAGGCCTACGAAAAGAGCTTGCCACTTGGACGTGTCTGTCAGCCGGAAGATATCGCAGACGGCATCGTGAGCCTAATCACCGGCAGCCGGCTTGTCACCGGTCAGACACTCACCGTCGATGCCGGCATGATGATCGCGGGCTTCCATGTGAAGTTTGATTAATTTGGATGCCAAGGGAACCCAACTCTGCTTACCAGACTTTGGGCACACACGCTAGTACACGAACTGCAGACCAAAGTTGCAACCATGGACCAGCACAGTACCGCTGGTGTTAATGGTGTACGTGGTCCCGTTGTCCCCCAAATTCTGGTCGGGGCCCAGTGCCACACCGTGAATGACTGTGGCTTCATAGCCGCTCATGAGGCTCCAGTAATTGCTGAGCGGGATGTTCGACTGCAATCCGACCGACCCGACATAAGCAGTCCGACTCTTTGAGTCGGAAAACAAACGCTGGTAGCTGGAAGTAGCACCGCCAGGTACCGGGTCAACTCCTGTGTAAGTTTCGAGAATCGATCCTTCCGTGGAGTTATGATAAAGGCCCGCTTTGAGCACACCATCGACCACTATCCCACGATAGTACATGATTTCCTGCCGCAGGACGCCTTGCATCCCGTTGAGGTTGTTGCTGGTTTGTGCGACATTGAGCAGCGTCAGGGTGTCAGGTAGGCCTGAAAGGTTC
>QWQG01000170.1 GCA_003670925.1 Planctomycetota bacterium
AGGATGGCAGGCCGCTTGCCGCAGACGAAGCAGTGCTTCCAACACATGCATCTTTGATCGCGCTAGCCCTTGTTCCTGAACTAGCCCCAGCAGAGACTCCCGGTAGTGAATTCGCAGCTCGTCGTACAAGCGACGCTGTTCGTCTTCCATGTCGCAGTAGATGGTTTCTTCGAGGCGGTCCGGAAGTTCTGCGGCGACTTGTTTCTTAGTACGACGTAGAATAAACGGACGTAGTCCCTTCGCCACCATGTCGCGTGCTTCACGACTGTCGGGGTCAGCAATATGCGAACGAAACGCCGTGCTCCGACCCAACATGCCTGGGTTGAGAAATTCAAAGATTGACCAGAGATCGCCAGCATTGTTTTCAATTGGTGTACCGCTCAACGCCAAACGGAAGTTTGACTTGAGCAATCTCGACGACCGGGCAATTTGCGACGATGGATTCTTGATTGTCTGTGCTTCGTCGAGCACAACATAGTCAAAGTCAATGTCTTTCAGCACCGCGATATCGCGTCGCACGGTGCCATAGGTGGTCAAAATCAGGTTATGTTTGCTGAACTCCGCCCGCATATTTGCCCGTTCCAAGCCCGTGTATTCCATGACCTTAATGTTGGGCGTAAACCGGGCACACTCGCTCGCCCAGTTGAACATCAGCGAACGTGGCACAACCACGAGTGATGGCGGCGTATCTGGCTTGTCCTCGAGCCGACGCAGCAGTGTTGCCAGAAACTGCACAGTTTTACCCAGACCCATGTCATCCGCTAAACAACCACCGAAATTAAAGTCGCTGAGGAATTTCATCCACGACAGACCTTCGCGCTGATAACCGCGAAGCTCGCCTTGGAATGACGCAGGAACCTCGATCTGCTCCATGCCGGCGAAGTTGCGGAATCGTTCCCGCATCGCCGCGAAACCCTCGTCAATATCGACGTTATCTTGCGTGGCGAGCAATGCATCCAACAAAGCCGCCTGGGACGTGGAAAACCGCAGACCATCTTCGGTCGCCGTCCCCAAGCCAGAAATCATGCCGATCTGTTCGAGCCATTCTTCCGGAAGAATGCCAAGTGATCCGTCGTCCAGACGTACGGTCGAATCGCCCCTTTCGAGGGCCCGCAACAGTTCCGGGAAGGAGACGCCGCGACCTTCGAAATCTACGTCTGTGTGAACATCAAACCAGTCCAGATCCGAAGTCACGCGAAAACGCATCCCGCCCGCTTGGCGAACTTTGCTGCCGTCCGCGAAGATGGCCCAGCCCGCGTCGACCAGTTCACGCACGGCTCGACCCAGATCTCGCCGCGCGATTTCTACATTGATTGACTGCTTGAGATCGCCTAGCCGACGACGGAAGCCGACCTGTCGCAGTTTTTCCCAACACGATCCTTCGAAGTGACGATCTCGAATGATGCAGCGGCTACTTTCACGCTGCACAACCGCCCACCTCGCACTACTTCCAGAAACTGGAGTCCCGAGGTAATCGAAAATGACTTCGGCACTGAGCGAATCGTTCCGCCAGCGGTTCATCGGCGGCGACGTGATCCGCAGTACAGGTGATGGCTTGACACGCACTTCTTCTAGCTGCAATTCTTTTGGCAAATCAAGTCGCGGCAGTGATGGAATATCCAGCAGGCGATCCACAAAGTCATGCGCATCGGCCTCCGGAATATGTAACGCGCCGCCGTCTGTAAGTGCCTTCATCCATTCCGATGCACCAAAGTCACGCAACAATCCCAACGAATCGTTAGTGACGACAAAGCCGCCAGGTACAACGAGCGGGACGTCGGCCAATTCCATGACTTCCTCATTGCGAATCAACAGCCCTGCGACTTTCCAACCTTCGACCTCCGTATCACGCCGCACCCGGATTGTGAGTTCCCAAGCTTCTGAATCGTCCCAGTTCAATAACTGCTCACCCGCATCGTCACTGCCCAGCACGCGCAGACGACCGCTCCGGCACATGTCAGGAAGCACAAGTTGCCCAAGCTCAAATGGGACATAAAATCGATGGGCTGATGTGCGCAGTTCAGCCTGCTGTGTCGTCCAGTTGTTACGTTCCGGGATCGCTCCGGCAAGGTACGACAGAAATGTCCGGTCGTCTTCATGCTCAATATGGTCTAACTCACCCGGGCGAACTTTGAGCGGCTTGATCTTCCCCCACTGCCCCCCCGCGCGACGCTGCCGTTGTGACGCCTGAATTACAAGCTTGCCGGCTTCCTTACTGGCCTCGAGGTCCACTTCATAAAAAATCTGGCGTTCTTCAGGATCAGATTTTTTGCGGCCATCCGTCGGGCCGTTCATATTGTCTTTGAGTTCGATCAGGCGTGCTTCCCACGGACGCAACGTACGTTCCACAGGCTGCGCTTTGGGACGTGACTTTCCACGCGGCAGATTGGCGATTGCATCGGGATCGGCACTGGCATCCAAGTCATCTACGGAAATCGGCTGATACGCATTTGGCGCCATGAATGGCGTCATCCGACCGGGGCGCATCGACGAACTTACGTAACCGCCAGAATCCGTCGCCAGAATGGTCGCCCACAGGTGCTTGCAGACTTTGCTCTTGGCAAACTGGTCGCACGTACAAAACAAACTGACGTCATCCGGCTGATAACGAAGCTGCGTTTGATACTCAGCGCCGTCCGTCACAAGTCCGAACACGTTTTCCGAAGTCACGCGTACCAGAGTGATGCGTTCGGCCTCAATGTAGGCCGCACCACGATGTCTCAGATCCGCTCGAAAACGGTTTTGCATTAAATCTGCAAGCGTCATATGTCAGTTCTGTCGGTCAATTAACGCGGTGACGATAAACGCCGCCCTCAGTCTCGGTGGAGATTCAGTCGCTTCGTGAGAAGGTCGAAATCCCGCTGGAAGCATTCAAACTTCCCACCTTGAAATTTCTGAACGAAGCCAGATGAGACACTTTGTGTCCCACCAGTTCGTTATGCCCCCCCAGCGCAGCGGATCGGGAAGGGTAATCGAAACCAACCCGTTTCCGCCAGAACAGGCGAAAGAATTCGCAAAGACTGCGTGAATTCAGCTGAGTTTTCTCATGACTTGCTTTCAGAAAATCCCAAAAGCCAGTGACCAATAGCCGCTTGACTCTGCCAGATCGCATAAAAACACGGCCGTTGCGTCCCCAAACGTAGCGGACCCCTAGCTGTAAAACCTGATGCCTGACCATTTTGCAAACAACGCCGACCAGAAATAATACGCCTTCAGAACGCCCAGAAAAAGTGCCCCGGATCGTCTGGATCGCCGCCAGCTTGCCCCAATGCATGCGGGCCACAACGCTTCCCGGAACCTCGTCCGGACCGCCGTTGAGTTTGTCTTTTGTGGCTGTTCATGTATCGTGGTCGCTTCTAAATCATTAATTGCGAAAGATGAACCATGCAAAATCTTCAATGGATGCTGGCAGTCAGCCTTGTTGTGATTTCGGCCGTCGGGTGCGATGGCGCCGCTGGAATTCCATCCGCGCAGCCAGCGTCTCAGCCAGCGGATTCTGACGCATTATCCGCCGCCGCCGCAACTATTCCGCCTGTTCCAGAAACGCTCACTGCTGCTGCAGTGGAGTTTGTTGCACCGTCGCTGACAGCAGAAGAAATTCGAGCGGGCTGGATCAGCCTATTTGACGGCCAGTCGTTGTTTGGTTGGGACGTGCCGACCGTGACAAACTGGCACGTTGAAGACGGAACCATCGTCGCGGATCGTGGTGAGAAGAGTCTGTTGCTGACGCCATTTCACTTTGATGACTTTGAACTGCGATGCAGTTTTCATGTGGCTGCAGGTGGCAACAGCGGCATCTTTCTCCGGACGGCGCAGAATGCAACCAATCCCGCGAAGGACACTTATGAACTCAATATCTGCGACAGTCATCCGACGCACAAAACCGGTAGCTTGGTGGGGCGACACATCGCCGAAAATGTGCCTGCTGTGGAAGGTGCCTGGCACGATTTTCGAGTCGTCTGCAACGGGCCCGTAATTCAGGTCTGGCTGGATGAAAAGCAAATCGTCGACTTTACGGATTCGTCGGATGCCGTTCGCCTGACCGGGCGGATTGGTCTGCAAATGAATGAGGGGCGATCTGCGTTTCGTAACGTCTTCATCCGACCGCTTTCGCTGAAACCACTCTTTAACGGGAACGATACGGCAGGCTGGAGCGTCGTGCCAGGCTCGAAAAGCGAATTCAACGTTGTTGACGGAAGGCTGCACGTTTCCAACGGGCCAGGGTTCCTGGAGACGAATGACACATTCGGAGATTTTGTGCTGAAGATGGAAGCTCGCGTGAACGGTGACGGCCTCAACGGTGGCGTCTTCTTTCGAGCGAAACAGGGAACTGAAAAAACGCCTTCGCACGGCTACGAATTCCAGTTGCACAACGGCGTGAAAAACGGCGATCGCACGAAACCCGTCGATTCAGGCACCGGTGCAATTTTCCGCCGCGTCGCCGCACGATACGTCGTGGCAAATGACCACGAATTTCTGACGGCAGTCCTCGTGGCTCAGGGAGATCGATTTGCCTCCTGGGTCAACGGCTACCAAGTCGTCAACTGGCAGGATACACGCACTCCAAACGACAACCCCCGCGAAGGTCGCCGCCTTGATCCCGGCCACATCAGCCTGCAGGGCCACGATCCGACAACCGATCTTGACTACCGATCGATCGAAATTCATCCACTACTGCCACCGCAGTGAGACGGTGTCGCGCATTTTTTACAGCGCTTTGTCACGTTTTCGGATTTGAGATTTGAGATTTGAGATTTCGGATTTGAGATTTGGGATTTGAGATTTGATATTTGGCATTTGGGATTTGGGATTTGAGATTTGGGATTTGAGATTTCGGATTTGAGATTTCGGATTTGAGATTTGAGATTTCGGATTTGAGATTTCGGATTTCGGATTTCCGGGGCCCGCCCCGATGAGATCCTGTATTGCCCAAGATGCACTCGCTGGTGACGATGCTCCTTAAACGGCAGATCTCAGCGCAACATCAAGTTAAGCTAAGAATCGGCGCAATGCGAGTCTTGTGCCCACTCCTGCCTGTCCAGTGGAACCACCTCAAGCACGGGCGCCTTGTACGCACTCATGCGATCATCCATCAGACGCACGAAAACACGAACACCCCGGGCCTGATCGAGATCGGGCAGAATCAAGGGATTCTGCCTCAGCGGCAAATCATTCAGCGGCAAACGTGAGACGGCCTGGCTCAGACGAGGTTCAAAGTGGTTGGGGCGGTCCGTAATTTTCGATGCCCTGCATTTTGAAGTTGGAAGCTCTGGCCGGAGGCAACTCAGGATACGGCAGCGATGACTCGGGCGGTCCAAAGTCGCATTGTTCAGCCGTTCGCGATTCGGGCCCCGCATGAAATGTTCCGCAGGCAGAATGCACGTCACGATCAGTCCGTGACATCCGTATGCAGAGCTGGTTAAATCGAACAGCAGCTCGGAGCCTGCCGCCGATGCGATTGTGGCCACGGTCGACGCAATTGTGTTCGATCGCCCAGCGGCTTTTGCGTTGCACGGTGTGCGGGCAGGGGGTTGGATATTCAGAGGCTTCGTTCTGAGCGTTGCGTTGATGCAACATTTGAGTTTTTTTTACATCGCCGGAAAAACACGGCAGTGATTCATGCTGTTGAAAATCGCGAGTTCTTTATCAGCAATTCCCGCAGCCTCAGCGGATCGTGCGGGAATATCGAGAGCAACGGCACCGGGATTGCCTGTGAGATTGTTGTAGGAGTATCTTTTGTTTAATGGTTGTCTGAAATCATCATGTTTCGATTCCTCAAGCAACATTCTGGACTCGCACTCCTGACAACACTTCTGAACTGCCTGCTGGCAGGGAGTGTTCAATCGGAGGATGACTCATCGATCGTCACGCTGCATCTTGTGAATGGCCGCACGACGATCGGAAGCGTCGATGCGGAGACTAACGACTTGCATCTTGTGATTCGCCGAAGTTCTGCAAACGTTATCCTTCGAACCAAAGTCCGTTGGGCGTCAATCAGCAGGATTGACATTGATGATCGGCTCGTCGCGACCGGCGAGTTAAAGCAGCGACTGCCGGAACTTGTGAGTGAGAGACCACGATCGGTATTTGCTGACGCCTCTTCGTCCGTGAAGATTCAGAGTCAGGCGGACCGGGATTCAGCGTTAGTCTCATCAACTTGTGGCAACGTCGTCACGATCACATCAAGTCCGAGAGAACCGGTATCGGTGGCTGCTGTGGCCAGAGCGCAGGTGAAATCCCTGCAATTTTGCACGCAGCCTGCCAACTGGGACAACGATGCTGAGATCGATGGACTACAGATACAAGTGCGGCCAGTGGATGAGTCAGGCCGACTGGTACGAGTGAACGGCACACTGGAAATCAAGTTGACAGGACTGTCTCGGACTTTGGGAGGCCAGACTCAACCGGGGCTGTCGCCAGTTGAGTTTCCTGTTCTGGAAACATGGAGCCAGCGAGTTCGTCAAACGGACTTTACAAACGAAGGTGCCATGTATCGTCTCGTGTTTCGGCACGACAGTCCAGACCGCGACTTATCGATCGATGCAGCAGGACTGACAAGCGCCCGGCTGATTGTGCCTGGAGTTGGTACGATGGCAGCCACGGAGCCACTCACGCTGCTGCGGCCCTACAGCCAGATGCGCGACCAGCATCAAATGTTCAGAGGCACACGAATTCTGCCGTCTGAATTTCATAATTAATGGATGACTCTTACTGCGCCACGGCTGCGCCCGCAGAAGCGTCACCTCAACGCGAAACTTGCCATCACCGTCAGGACAATAACTTTCGCTACCGACCAGACACAGACTTGAGGGCTGGAATTGTAGATTTGGATTCCGACAGCCAATGAATTCAGGCAGCAGGACAGCCAATGGAACGGAAACGCAAACGAAACGGTTGACGCAGGATGTGTCAGCGGACCTTAGTTCACGGACCTTTGCCAGGTGCCAGGGACGACTTTCATCGTAATCGTGCCGCTGGTGAATCCGGGAGGCGGATCGTTGAGATATGTGTTTCCGTAATTCAACGATAGTGAAGACGAGGTCACCGTGATATTGTTGTCAGCAACCACGACTCCCTTAATACGCGGTGAACCGGCCAGGTTCAGCTTTGCTGCGGAGTAAACAATCCCCGTGATTGTCGATGGATATGAATCCGTGTTCGTCGTGTTGGAAATACCACCCACAAACGGCCACGGCGTTCCTGCTGGATTCAAATTGATTCCGCAATTGGCTTCACTCAGCCCGGTCGAATTTGTACTGATCGTCAGTTCCCTGTTGGTAAGCAGTGCCGGAAAATTGTAAACCGCTGCCTCCCAGCAGACAGACCCTGTGATTTTGGAGTTAATGCCGGGATTCAGGAATACCAGAGTCCCGACAATTCGGGAGTAGCCAATCATCACGTCCTGACCATCACAATTGATGATATAGATTCCTTTCGCGTTTGTTGCTCCGAAAGCGTTGACTGTGGGACTCATCAAACGATTGTCAATCACGTAGCTGTTCGCAGGGTATGTGACGTCGATCAAGCTGACACCGTCCATGGAATAGTTTTTTTTGGCATTGATCAGGATTGTCACGGTGGCTTTGGTCAGAATGCCGGACCATGTTGGAGTGATGTCGCCCTGGAGATTAACAAAGGTGTTGCCGATGCCGTTCAGAGGATAAGCAGGCGTCATGAATGTCTGGACTCCATCTCCGGTGCTCTGGAGAATCAGAATGCCTCGTGCTTCTGCAATGCCATTGTAATTGACAGGGACAGACAAATGGTAAGTATGACTACTCTTGAAATTCTGGATGGGTAAATCCTGTGCGGCGACATCCGCAGTGGTTGATCGTTGAGTAATTCTCAGGGATTTTGAACCGTTGAACGATTTTTTTCTGCTGATCTGGAGTGAACACGAAGTCTTTGCGTACCAGTTTGCAGTGTTTGATTCAAAAGATGTATTTTGAATTAACTCGGTCATTACCGATTTCGGCAAGGCAGTATACGAAATCGCGGTGCCCTGCGCGATGTAATAATCCATCACATGCTGAAGGTCAGGCATCGTTTTTTTTCTGGCCCCGGTTTGCCCGGCTTGAGCGTAGTTGGCACCGGAGATTAAGTTGAATGCCTCCACGTTCGCGTTTACCGTCGAACCGCCACTGGCGATAACGTCGTTGTTTGCGCTGATACTCTGATCGCTCGTCAGCGTGCTTCCGTTAATCGAAAGATTGTTGCCGGTGGCCATTGACACTTCCAGGCACGAACCGACTCGAGGCCCAACTTCCATCCGCATCGATACGCAATAGCGAGCTTCGCCTTTCATTCCGGTACCAGTCAGCATGACCGGATGATTGTCACCTGTTCGGATATCGTTATCGACCGGATCAGCGGCCGATAATGTCAACGTCCCGACGCCGATTGGCTGGTCTGTCAGCCAGTTTCCGTTTCCCAGGTTGGTTCGCCAGTAGGGATCATTACGAATTTTCAGCATGCCGATTTCGATTGCGGCACGTGCGTAGGCCTGTGCCGTTGAAAAATCGGCACTGCTGGAAACGCTGCGACCCTGCAATCGCATCAGTTGCAGAGAACTCAGGCTGATCGTGGCCACGATCAGGCATGAAAAAAGAACAAGCAAATAGATCGTGCCACGGCGTCTGTGTCGAAGGTGTCGCCGTAAGTGATAACTGTTTGTCTTCATGGTGGATGCCATTGTTTCGCTGTTAACATGATCAGGGGTAAATCGCGATTGTCCGTGCAGCAGTCGCAGTGCTGCCGCGGCCATCGTAGACAGTCAGCACCACGGTGTAGTTTCCAGATGCGGTGTAGGTCTTACTGACAGTCTTGCCAGCGCTCGTTTTGCCGTCGCCAAAATTCCAGACGTACGAAAGGTAGTCGCCATCCGGATCGCTTGAGCTGGATGCATCAAACGTCACCGCTGATCCAACATAACCGCTGGAGTTCGGCGATGTCGCAACTGCGACCGGAGCCCGATTTCCTGTGGCATCAATCGGCGAGGGAATCGTGTCAGCCCAGGCAATACTGCGGTAGCTCACAAGCGACCCCTTCGTCTTTCCGCTTTTTGTCACCGTGACTGTGATCCGTTTGAGACCAGTAAAACTCGCTGATGTCGCAGCCAGTGTCTCGGGACTCACCCACTCCACATTCACACTGCGAGTCCAGTTCGAGAAGCCCGTTAAAACTGCTCCGCCTCGATCATTTGGGGGAGCTGACGTCCATCCGGCGTAGTCGTCAACATCGTCGAACAACGAACGATTTCCATTGACTTCGCCGAACTCGGGACCAAAGACACGTGTCTGATTCGCATCCGGTTCTTCAAACGTCTGCAGCAGAATTTCGTTCATCAGCGAACTGGTCAGTTGCCGTCCCAGGACGGTGTCCGCCGATGAAGACTCCCTGCGGCGAGACGCTCCCAACGCCTGAAGTGCGGCGATCATCAGGATTCCGACCAGCAGGACGGAGGCAGTGGACTCCATCAGAGTAAACGCGGTTCGTCTCGTCAAGTCGTGGTTGTGAAGATATAAGTTTCGCCGCACGATGATTACTCCAGGACTCGAACACGCGCGTACGAATACTCAGCACTGCTGGCACTGACTCCAATCGAAGCAAACTGGTTGCCGTTCGCTGAACTGAACGGTGTCAATCCATACGTGCCGTATTGCACGCCGTTCAGGCTGATGTTAACACTGGATGACGCCGGATTAATAATCAGATGCAGCCACACTGGTTGACCCGGAAGTCCGGACACGCTGAGCAGCGTTGTCGTGACTGCATCCGACGATTTCGTAGCCAGGATCAGCGTTTGAGTGCCTTCGGACTGTTTTTGCAGGTTGACCAGAACCGGAGCGTACTTACTGCCCGAACGCAGGGCATTCACGGAAACCGCGGCGCCGGTGCCTCCCACACTGGTGTTTTGAAACTTCACATCCACGATCGTTGTTTGGGCAAAGTTACTTCCCGGATTTGTGTTCAGTTGGCTGCCACTTGTCTGCCAGACCCCGTTGACCATCGAGGCCATACTCAATGTGCCGCCACTGTTCAGCGCCCAGTCACTGATCGCATCTCCATTGGCATCCACGGTTGTCGGATTTCGGTCGGGCCGAAGTTCCCATTCCCCACTCAACAGTGCGGGATGGTTCAAAAACGTCACCGTCGTGCGCTGCAGGGGAGACGTCTTAGTCATGCGCATCGCGATTTCCATGGATGTCAGGTAATTGGTGTTGATGGATTGAGTTCCTCTGGAACGAATCTGCTTGCCGTAAAGTCGTGAGACCATGCACTTGCCGCTGTCATACGACCAGTACATGTCGGTATATCCAGTTGCCGTTTTCATCAGCCCCGCTCCGGAGGTCGAGCTTTGGACAGTCGCCGAAGCCATTCCGATTTGATCCAGCAGGGTCAGGCAAATGGCCCCCCCGGACGGTATCGGGTCAATTCCTGTGAAGTTAAATGATTTCCAGGCGTAGCCTAATGCGAGAGACGCGTCGGTCAGCGTGGTCTGTTGCAGGACGGAATTTCCCGGAGAAAGCGATCCGGTCGCCGGACGAAGCCGAACGGATGTTGTCGCAGGAACAGAGTTCCTCTTTGCCGCAAAATCGACGCGAGTCGGTCGCCAGGCATAGGAATAGGCTGGCAGGGTCAGTGTGAAAAACTGTCCAACCGAATTTGAGGACGTCACATCGTTGTCACCAGATCCACTCGTGCTGCTCCGGTCGATCAGCAACGACTCCGCAGAATCTTCAACGCCGACCGAAGGATACACCTCCGTGACGCTTTTGAACGCCGGAGTCAGACTCAACAAATCCAGTTGTTCGACAATCGTCATCACCGGGCCAGCATTGTATTGTCGAGTCAGCGGGCCACCCGGTGTGCCTGTCCATGCATAGCGAATTCGTTCACCGTTGCCGTCACCATCCCGATCCGGCACGGCAAAACCAATAGTCGTCGCCGAGCGTTCGGTCACATAAACGGCGGTTAGCAATTCGGTTGCCAGACGATCAGCGGTCTGACTTGCACGCAGGGCAGTGCCGGCGATACCAGTCGAGCTTGGCACGCTTCCGAGCGCAACAAAGATCGTGCCCTGTAGCCCGGTGACAATAATGCTGGATATCAGCATCGTGATCATCACTTCAATGAGCGACGCACCACTCCGCGTCAGGCGGACAGAACGACTGAACGAGTGCAGCCTCATTTGACCACCGCCGTTCCTAACGTTGCATCAACGACGACGGTTTTTTGATAGCTGCCAGCCGCAATAATGATATTGCCGCCTTTGTTGGGAACACCGTATCCGTTGAAGCTGATCGTTTGCGTTCCTGTCTGGCCCCAGACTGAAACCAGCCTGCACTGAAACGGATCCGCAGACAGCGCCACGACGTACTGGCCAGGGCTGTTGGTCAATGGTTTCAGGTCGCTGACAGTGTACTGACTAGAGCCGACAGTGAATGTGATTGTTTTCGATGCGCTGGAGTTGTAAGCGGCGGATTGAGTGCGGGCTAAGTCGGTGACAATTCGGCTCGCGGCATTCGAAACTCTCAGCTGTTGCAGCGAAGCAGACCAGCGTGGCACTGCGATGACAGCCGTCGTTGCCATTAAAAGCAGGACGATGATCATCTCCAGAAACGTGAATCCACAGCGGGTCGAGGTAAATTCATGCGTTCGTGAGCTACTCGCATGGTAAATCGCCAATCTCGAGGCTGATGTTGTGTCCGCCGCCATGACCATGACTGCGCGTGCCCTTTCTGTGAATGTCTTGAAGAAGCGTTGTCAAATGGCAACGTGATTCAAATTTAGGTCACAAAACAGCGATTAAGGCATCAGTGAACGAATGCCTCGAAATCTTGCAGATGTATCCTGCCGATCCAACGGCTTGTAACGCCCGACTGATCGCCATTGATGCCTTTCAGGCAACTGCTAAGGCGAGCGGCAGATAAGATTCTACCAGCCGGAGAGTAGCTCAGTGGTCGCCACCGAGAAATCACGGCGGAGACCGCCGTGCCACTTCGGTCAATTCTTTTCTGACGATCGCTTGATGGGGGCTGAAAGCCCTCAACCCACAAGAGCCGGCCGGCTCGTTGCCAAAAGCCGCTCACGGTGTTCGCTTTCTGCAGGAGGCACGCACCGTGCATGCATGTTGCTAAGTCAGACTCTAAACGGACGCCTCCGCCATCACCGGCTTCGTGACTGCGTTCAGCTCGCGGCTGTGCGGGTTGGCATACAACGCATTCAGATCGATCGTGTCAATGCTCTGAAAATGGGTCGCAGAGTCCTGGCAAATGCGCCGGAATTCCTCTTTGTATTGCAGAAATATACTCACAAGATCCGGATCCCACTGCGTACCAGCACCGTCCCTCAGGATGGATTCCGCTTTTTCGAAGGACATGCCGGTGCGGTAGGGCCGACTGCTGGCCATCGCATCGAAGGAATCTACCACCGCCAACAGTCTCGCCACCAAAGGAATGTTCTGACCAGTTCGTCCAAGGGGATAACCGCTGCCATCCCACGCTTCGTGATGGTACAGAACTCCGTCCAATGTGAATTCAAGTTCCTGAATGTGCTGCAGAATCTGATACCCCACCAACGGATGCCGTTTGATGATTTCGAACTCTTCATTAGTCAGCGAACTCTTCTTCAAGAGAATGTGATCCGGGACAGAGATCTTTCCG